>CALMJO010000639.1 GCA_937864375.1 uncultured Spirochaetota bacterium | reverse complement strand
AGATCTAGTACGGTCTCGTGGGCTCGGAGATGTGTATAAGAGACAGGCCGACATCGTGTCGGCACGCGAACATCCTATTGGCTCGCCGCGAAGGCCTTTCTCCCTCGTGAGCATCCCCGGCCAGGGGGACTCCCCCCGAAGCGGACAAACGCGTCCAGCGCGATCATTTAATCGAGAATGCACGCAAAACTACGAATATCTTTCCCGGTATTCCTACGCCCCGATTTTCTTTAGGATTGTTGTCTTCACGGCCTGGGCATCCTTGATGGCAAGATCGATGTCGGGTGTGTCGATTGAAAGGTTGGTGGGATATCGTATTTCAACGCCGTATACATTCAGGCGGGCGCACGGGACCTTGAGTATTTCGAATTCAGTGTCCACGAGAATGCATTCCTTTAATAATGCCGTCAGATTGTGAGTTTTCTCAAAGGGAATCCCTTGAAAAACAAGGAAAGCCTTGAGATATTTTTCAGCCGACTGCTGACAATGAAAGCAGATGATCTCCCCGGGGACGGGAATCATTCCGGTAAGGAATTCGGCCGAACGGTAATCCGTGTCGGCGAGATCGATCCATGTACGGTATTCCTCGGACCTATCCATACACCACGACCCCGTTTCTCAGAATGCTGCTCTCGATACTCGTTCTTGAATCCGCGCGGTGCATGAATTCCTCGGGGGAGTATACCAGGATATCAAGGGGAAACTCCGTTTCGAATGCGCACTCTACCGAAATATCCTGTAAAATTTCGATCTTTCTTTTCTTTTCACGTGTCAGGACGCATATATCCAGGTCGCTGTGAGGCGTAGGGTTTCCGCGCGCGTGAGAGCCGAACAGAATGATTTTCTCCACGTCCCTGTTGGCGATAATCTTTGGAATAAGTCTGTCCAGTTCGCTCTTTATCCTGCCATCCATATGCTTCCCCGCGTGCTCCGGCTGTCGTCAGGAATAAATAGTGGGCCTTGATGGGTAATTTGTCAAGCCGTAAGGCGGCTAATTTGGCGGTAATCGAATGCACGCGAATAAAATCGAATGGAATCCTCGATATTTAAAACCTCGCAAGTCTCATGTTTAAGCGCCAGCAGCTCGAAGCGGTACGTGCTTCCTGAATAATGCTTTCACCCTCTCCCGGCCGCTCCGATGTGCACGGATGCACGAATGGCCCGCACGAATAAACCATCCTAGCTTGTGCGGGCAGGCGTACATCATGTACGCACCCGTGACGCCACGGATGGCGAGGAGCGGCCGTCGAGGGAGAGGAGGAAGGAATTCCACCAGCATGCGTTCCAGTACTCCGGCCGCCCTTCGACCAGGCTCAGGGGGCGACTGATCGGTTACAGCATGCTCTCGGAATTGCGGTTGAAGAAGCATAGGTCGTGAGTACAAAAAGTACAGGGAACCGGTAACTCCACTGAAAGCGGAATTCAAAGTAATGTGAACGAGAGAGAAGCCACTTGATGGCCGCGTCAGCGGCATACCTTGTTAGCTCTAATGTCCGAGGCGAGTCCGGCGGTAGCCGGCGAGCGCGAGTTTGAGCGTCAGCCCCCCTGGCGCCTGAAGGGCGGGGAGAGTGGGAGCCACGAGGGAGAGAGGCCACGCAGGCCTTTCTCCCTCGTGAGCATCTCCTGCTCAGGGGTAAAGACAACTCGCCGTGAAGCGCCTCATGAAAGCATCCCCTGCTAGGGGGCAACAACATGTCTACAACATGAGGCCAACATGAGAACAACAAGTCTACAACATGTGCAAGCGGCCCGCCGCCGGGACAAAATTCAACTTTTCCTGCAAAATTAAAAAAAATTTTGTCCCGTACCCCCGCCAGCTGTCACTACATAGTGAACGCGTTCAAGAGCACGCGCAACCGTTAGACGGCAGGGTTGGCCGCCCCGCCCGGAAGGCGCAGATACTCTTACAGCAGTATTTCTCACACGCGGACAGGGGCAGGCCCCCCGCGCACAATAAAAACCAACTGAGGTAAAAGCAATGCCTAAAGCACAACTCAACGCGATAGTAAAGGGAATCAGCCGCAACGTGGACGGGCTCGTATTCTTCACCAGGGACGGGCAGACCTACTTCCGCACCTACGCGAAACCCAGGGACCCCAAGTCCCCCGGCCAGCAGGCGGTGCGCAACTCCTTCCTGAAGCTCGCCGCCGACTGGAAGTCCATAAACGGGATCATGCACGCCTCGTGGAACGCGCACGCGAAGCGCAAGAAGCTCCAGGGATACAACGCCTTCATAGGCGAAAACGCCGTGCATAAGCGCGCAGGCGAGCCGCTCGTGCTCTTCCACGAGCTGGGCCTGGAGCCGCTCGCGGATTTCACCGCCGCTACGGGAAGCGCCGCCGGAGAAGTCGCCATCAACTTCAGCCCCGCGTCCCTTCCCGCGGACAAGCACATCGCCCTCTTCGCGCAGAAGATCCAGGACGGCACCGCCGTTTCCGGATTCATTCGGAAGGACCTGGGAACGGGTGTGGCGCCCGGTGTCGCGATCCCCGGTCTCGATCCCGGCGCGGAGTACCACCTCTACGCTGTCCTCACCGACGCCGCATACCCCGAGGCCATGCTCGTCTCCGAAAG
>CALMJO010000638.1 GCA_937864375.1 uncultured Spirochaetota bacterium | reverse complement strand
CGCGAGGCACCGCGCGCTCATCGAGGAGCGGACGGGCGCCGCTCCCGGCTACGGGCAGATGTTCAAGCTCAACCCGGACGTGCATGACATCGCCGACACCTACGCGTATGCGCACCGCGGGGTCTCGCTCCTGGTCCTGGGCGCAGTGGAGCGGGGGGGCGGGGGATGCGCGTGCGCGGAGAGCACGCTCCTCAGGGCCCTGGTCCAGGACATGGTGCTCGGGCGGGGCGAGAGCCTCATCCTGGACATGGAGGCGGGCATCGAGCACCTGGGCCGGTCCACGGCGGCGGGCGTCGATGCGCTGCTGGCCGTGGCCGAGCCGGGACAGCGCTCCGTTGAATCGGTGCTGCGCATCGCGCGCATGGCCTCGGAGATTGGCCTCCCGATGGTGTACGCCGTCTTCAACAAGGTCCGTACCCCGGGTGACGAGGCTTTCCTGCGAGAGTCGCTGGGCGCGCTCGATGTGGCCGGAAGCATACCCTTTTCCGAGCGTCTCCTGGCCGCCGACCGGGACGGGGTATCCGTCACAGACGCGTTCGACACGGCCGTGCGGGGGGCGTTCGAGGGAATAATCGGCGTCCTCGAGCGCGGTGCGCGCTGAAGCGAACGTTCAATTTGTTCTTGAATTCAGGCATGCCGCGGCGCACAATGCAGCAGGCAGGGCCAGGCCGCCAGTCGGCCCCGCCACCCCCAGTACACGGCAGGAGTGATGCTCCGGGAAAAGAGACAGAGAATGGTCCTAGTTGTTCTCATGCTTGCACTGTGCACGGCATGCGGCGGGACGCGCGCCGTCGACGAGGGGGGAGAAATCTTCACGGTTTCCCCCGAGGGCATTTCGTCGCTGCACGGCACCTGGAAGGTGCGTGCCGGGGATTCGCCCGGGTTCGCCGCACGGGATTGCGACGACCGTGCATGGGACACGGTGCGCGTGCCGGGCAACCTGATGAGCCTCTATCCCGCCCATACCGGGAAAGCGTGGTACCGGACGCGGCTTGCCTTCGAAAAGCGCCCGGACGCGCCCTTCGCGCTCATCCTGGGAAGGATCAGCGATGCGGACGAGGCCTGGTTCAACGGCGTGCGCATAGGAGGGACGGGAAGCGTGGACGATGCCACGCGCCACGGCTTTGACCGCACGAGGGTATACCATGTACCCGCGTCCCTCATCGCGCCCGGCTCCGACAACGTGCTCGCCGTGCGGGTGCGGGGCTACCTGCACGATTCCGCGGGTCTCATCTGGGGAGACTACGGCGCGGGGCCGCTTGGGGAAGTCCAGCGCTACGTGTTTCGTGACCTGGCATCGGACGTCCTGTTCATGGGGATATATTCCTTCATGGCGGTGTTCTTCCTCATATTCTCGATCATGAAAAGTCCGTTTGCGGCGGCGCAGCGCGCATTTGCGCTCGTGTCGCTCGCCTTCGCGATCTACATCTACTGCGCGGGACAGGTGAAATACCTGTTCACGGACCATTTCTTTGGATTTCACCTCGTCCAGTACCAGGTGGGAATCGCCGGCACGATCCTTATGCTCATGCTCTTCAGGCGCTTGCTCGGCCGGGGGATCGGGAAGTCCGACTGGTTCGGCATGGGAATGCTGGGATGCGCGGCGGCTTCGCTCTTCTTCATCCCGGAGATCCGCGACTGGACCATACCGCGACTGGCGTGGAACGCGGCGGTGCTCTACGTCGCGGGACTGGGGCTCGTTCACGTCGCCGTCTCGATCTGGAGGCGGCGATGGGACCTGCTGTACGTGGACCTGGGCTTCGCGGTCATATCCATGGCGGGACTCTTCGAGGTGCTGCGCGCGAATAACGTCGCCCCGGATTTCGATTATACGAGGTTCGGCCTTGCGGGCCTCATGATCTGCATCGCGTTTTTTCTCACCGACCAGCTCAACGTCATCCGGCAGATCGAGGCCCGCGCCATCGCGGAGCTCGAGGAAAAGGTAAGGGCGCGCACGCACGAGCTGAGCGAGCGCAACGACGCGATCGAGCGCCAGCTCGAGATCGCGCGCCTCATCCAGTCCAAGCTCATGCCCGGCGAACCTCCCCGCGTCGCGGGATTTTCCGCCTACGCGGTGTATATCCCCATGGACAAGGTGGGCGGCGATTTCTACGACTACCACGACGGCGCGCGCTCCATTCGCGGCATCGTCGCCGACGTCTCGGGGCACGGCGTGCCTGGGGCATTCCTGGCGCTCATCACCAAGATGGCGTTCCAGTCCTTCGCACCCACCGCCGTGACGAACGCGGGGCTCCTGGAGGTGCTCAACCGCTATATCTTCCAGTCCACAGTGCTCTCCCACTTCGTCACCGCGTGCGTCTACACTATCGACAAGGAAACGAACGAGCTTCGCTATGCGAGCGCGGGGCACGTCGCGCCGGTACTCTACAGGCGCACATCGGGGACCTGCGAGGAGCTCTATTCGAGGGGAAAGCCGCTCGGCTGGCTGCAGGCGTTTTCGGTCGAGGAAAAATCGGCGAAGCTTTCCCCCGGCGACCGGATTCTGTTTTACACCGACGGCGTGACCGAGTGCCGCACCGCGGCGGGCGAGTTCTTCGGGAGCGCTCGCCTGGAGGCCTTCGTGCGCGACAGCGCGGACCTCATGGCGCAGGAATGCTCGCGCGCGCTCATGCGGATGCTGCGCGAATTCTCCGGACGCGATGAGTTCGAGGACGACATCACCTACGTGATCGTGGACATACTCAGACCCGCTCAGCCGCTATCCTCTTGACGAAATGGATCGCAGGATGCGGGCGGGAAGTATCCTCCTCGCCTCGTCAAGATCGATCCCCGGCATTCCGGCAAGCCATCTCCGCGCGACCTCCGCGACAGGACCGACGATGAGCATCTCGTGGAGGAATGCCGGCATGCGGACGATCGTCCCCGCCCTCGTCTGCGCGCCGATCAATGCCGCGAGCGTTTCCATGTGCGCCTGCTTCGCCCGGGCGATAGCGGCCTGGTGCCGGGGGTAGTAGGGCGCGAACGCCGACGCGTGGATGAAGCGCGCCGCCGCGGGGTTTTCCTTCGTCCAGTCCAGGTA
>CALMJO010000637.1 GCA_937864375.1 uncultured Spirochaetota bacterium | reverse complement strand
AGCTGGTCGTCTACATGTTCGGCGAAAGGGTGGAGAACGTGGTGGACAATCCCATCATACGGCCGTCCATGAACGCGGTCGCCATGACGTATAAAATGGCGCAGATGCCGGAATACGAGGACATCATGACGGCGACCTCGCACCTCACCGGGAAGAAGATCAACCGGTTCTGCCACATCCACCAGAGCGTGGATGACCTGGTGAAGAAGAGCAAGATGGGAAGGCTCATCGGCTCGCTCACGGGCTGCTGCTTCCAGCGCTGCGTGGGCATGGACGCGATGAATGCGCTGTCGATGACGACCTTTGATGCCGACAAAAAGCACGGCACGGAATACAACAGGCGCTTCCTGGACTACCTCCGCTACGTCCAGGACAACGACCTGGTCTGCGACGGCGCGATGACCGACCCCAAGGGGGACAGGGCCCTCGCGCCGCACCAGCAGAAGGACCCGGACCTTTTCCTGCACGTGGTGGAAGAGCGCAAGGACGGCATAGTCGTGCGGGGCGCCAAGGCGCACCAGACCGGCGCCGTGAACTCGCACGAGATCATAGTCATGCCAACGATTTCCATGCGGGAGGAGGATCGCGATTACGCGATCGCCTTCGCGGTCCCCTCGGACACGCAGGGCATAACCTACATCATGGGACGGCAGTCCTGCGATACCAGGAAGCTCGAGGCGGGCACGATCGACCGCGGCAACAGGGTGTTCGGCGGCCACGAGGCGCTGGTCGTGTTCGACAACGTGTTCGTTCCCTGGGAGCGCGTGTTCATGTTCAGGGAGTGGGACTTCTCGGGCCAGCTCGTCGAGCAGTTCGCGTCCTATCACCGGCAGAGCTACGCCTGCAAGGTGGGCGTGGGGGACGTGCTCATAGGCGCGGCCCAGACCATCGCCGAGTACAATGGCGCAGAAAAGGCCTCCCACGTGAAGGACAAGATCATCGAGATGAACCACCTGAACGAGACGCTGTACTGCGGCTGCATCGCGTGCGCGGCGGAGGGACACAGGGAGCCGTCCGGGACCTATTACGTGAACACGCTGCTCGCGAACGTTCACAAGCAGAACATAACCAGGTTCCCCTACGAGATCGCACGGATCGCGCAGGACATCGCCGGGGGGATCATGGTGACGCTGCCGTCGGAACAGGACTTCAATTCGCCCCAGGTGGGCAAATGGGTGAAAAAATACTTCCAGGGCAGGGCAGGCATACCCACCGAAAACCGCTGCAGGATCCTGAGGCTCATCGAGAACATCACCATGGGAACCGCGGCGGTCGGGTACCTGACCGAATCCATGCACGGGGCGGGCTCGCCACAGGCGCAGCGCATCATGATCGCGCGCCAGGTGAACATGAAGCAGAAGCAGAAGATAGCCAGGCAGCTCAGCGGGATCCCGGAGGACGGCGCATAGTCGAGGTGGGAGTCAAGTACTGCGGCGGATGCACGGCGCGCTACGACCGGGTTGCATTCGTCGACGGTGTGCGCGCGGTCATGCCGCCGTACGTGGAGCTGGTGCGGCATGACGAAGAACGCGCGCAGATCATCCTGCTGGTCGCCGGGTGCAGCACCGCCTGCCCGGATATCACGGCGTTCGACGGAAAGCGCGTCGTGACGGCGGACGGGCGGACCGGAGTGGAAGAGACCGTGAGCGCGCTGCTGGACGCAATCGGGCGGGTTGAACGTTGAAGATCATGGGAGGCACATCGTGAACTGGAAAGAAACGTACAGGAAAAAAACAGTGACTGCGGCGGAGGCTGTTCGCCACATAAAGTCGGGAGACCGCGTGGTCGTGGGCCATGCGTGCGGGTCGCCCGAGGTGCTGCTGAAGGCGATGGTGGACAATTGCGCCGCGTACGAGAACGTGGAGATCGTCCACATGGTCGCCATGGGACCGTCCGCGTACTGCGCGGCGGGCATGGAAAAGCATTTCGTCCACAACTCGCTTTTCGCGGGCGCGGGCAGCCGCGCGCCCATCAACGAGGGACGCGCGATGTTCACCCCGTGCCATTTCAGCCAGATACCCCGGCTGTTCGAGGAAAAAATTCTTCCCCCGGACGTGACGCTGTGCATGCTCTCGACGCCGGACGAGCATGGATACTGCTCGTTCGGCATCTCGGTGGACTATACCAAGCCCGCGGCCGAGAACTCCAGGCTGGTGATCGCGGAGGTGACGCCCCACATGCCGCGCACCCTGGGCAACTCCTTCATCCATGTTTCAAAGGTTGACTTCTTCGTGGAGACCGAATCGAAGCCGATCGAGCTCAAGCCCCCGAAGATAGGCGCCGACGACGAAAAGATCGGCGCATACTGCGCGGAGCTCATCCGGGACGGCGACTGCCTGCAGCTGGGGATAGGCGCGCTCCCCGACGCCGTCCTGGGCTTTCTCAAGAGCAAGAAGGACCTGGGGATCCACACGGAGATGTTTTCGGACGGCGTGGTCGGTCTCATCGAGGCCGGGGTCATCACCTGCGGGCGCAAGAATTTTCATCCCGGGAAAATGGTCGCCACCTTCTTCATGGGAACGGAAAAGCTGTACGGCTTCGTGCACAACAATCCCATGGTGGAGATGTATCCCGTGAATTACACGAACAACCCGGCAGTCATCTCGAAGAACGACAACATGGTTTCCATCAATTCAGCGCTCCAGGTGGACCTCACCGGCCAGGTGGTGTCGGACACGATCGGTTACCGGCAGTACAGCGGCTCGGGCGGGCAGGTGGATTTCGTCCGCGGCGCGGCGTGGTCCAGGGGAGGGCGCTCCATCCTCGCGTTCAGCTCGACCGCGTCAGGCGGGAAGATTTCAAGGATCTGCGCGCACGTGGACGAGGGGGCCGCGGTCACCACGGCGCGGACCGACGTGCACTTCATCGTGACCGAGTTCGGCATCGCGGACCTGCGCGGGAAGTCGGTCCCGCAGCGCGCGCAGGCGCTCATCGCGATCGCGCACCCGGATTTCAGGGAATCGCTCGCGCGGGATTTCTCAACGAGGAATCGCCGCTGACTGCGCGCATGAAGGGCCCCGCGGCAACTTGGTTCGCCGCGGGGGATACGGACTGATATTTCAATATTTTACTCGGAATTGAATCCAGCAAGGAGGAATGAGAATGAGTCTGAAAAGGGAATACGGCGCGGTCCAACCGGGGATCCCACTGGGCCCGCTTACGCTTCGCCTGCCGTTCGTTCATTACAGGTTTGAATGGGCCGACTATGTCCAGGGCCTCATCATGTGCACCGTCTGCCTTTCGATCATCACCGTGCTTACCGAAAAGCTGGGCATGTCGTTCGAGGTCGCGCTTGCGATCGTAATTCTGAACGGGGGGCTCTACCTCGCGCACGTAACCTTTGGCGACATGGTGGTGCCGGGCTGGATCACGCCGGCGATACCGCTGCTGATCGCGTACTGCGAAACCTTCCCCGTGGGTCCCGAGCGCATCCAGGCGCTCATAGCCTTCGAGCTCACGTTAGGGCTCTTCTGCGTGTTCCTGGGCGCCACGGGTCTCGCGAAAAAATTCATCGCGCTCGTTCCCAACGCGGTCCAGTCGGCCGTGCTCCTCGGAGCGGGGTTCGCCGCCGTGATGCTGGTGTTCGACCCGAAGATCAAGGCGGCCCGGAGCTTCGACACGAACCCGTGGACCATTACCACTGTCTCTTATACACATCTGACGCTGCCGACGAATAG
>CALMJO010000636.1 GCA_937864375.1 uncultured Spirochaetota bacterium | reverse complement strand
CGGGTACAGAGCGGCCGCGCAGCACTCCCAGTCGCCCGAGGCCATGGTACTCAACTCCCCAGGGCTCAAGGTGGCCTATCCCTCAACGCCCAGGGACGCGAAAGGGCTTCTTATAACGGCAATCCGGGACGACAACCCCGTCGTATTCTTCGAGCACAAGATGCTGTACTGGTCGATGGGCGACGTGCCGGAAGGCGATTACGCCATTCCGTTCGGGAAGGCGGAGATCAGGCGGGAAGGGAAGAGCGTCACGCTGGTCGCCTGGGGGCAGATGGTCAATACCTGCCTGGAGGCCGCCGAGACTCTCTCCGCGGACGGCATCGAGGCCGAGGTCATCGATCCCAGGACCCTGAACCCGTTCGACAAGGACACCGTGCTTGCCTCGGTAAAGAAGACCGGGAAGATCGTCATCGTCCAGGAAGCCCCGAAGACCTGCGGATTTGCCGGGGAAATTTCGGCCATCATCGCGGAAGAGGCATTCGATTATCTCGATGCGCCCATCAAGCGCGTATGCGGGCCCAATACCCCGATACCGTTTTCTCCCGTACTGGAAGATTCGTATCTTCCGCAGCCCGAGACGGTGATCAACGCGGTCAAGGAACTGTTCTAAGATTACTTTCTCTATTTGGCGGTGCGTGGATGCACTGCCAAATAGGGCATTATTTTATGGAGATGATTTATGGCAAACGCAATTACCATGCCCAAGCTTGGCCTGACCATGACGACAGGGAAAATTGTCAAATGGATGAAAAACGAGGGCGACAGGATCAAGAAAGGCGAAGTGCTCGTGGAAATCGCCACGGAAAAAATTACCAACAAGGTGGAGTCCAAGGTAGACGGCATTTTATTGAAGATAGTCGCCCCGGTAAAATCGGAGCTCCCGGTCGGGGCGTTGATCTGTGTCATCGGGGAAGCGGGTGAAGACATCACAGCGATTCTTGCCGAGGCTGCTGCGAAACAACCTGCATCCAAACCCGCGTCGAAGGGTTCTCCCGCGGCAGCTAAGTCAGCCCTATCTCCCGAACAGCTGGAGAAAATCAGGATTTCACCGGCGGCGCGCAAGCTCGCGGAAGAGAACTGCGTCAATATTGCGCTCATAAACGGCACGGGGCCCGAGGGCCGGATTACCAGGGAAGACGTGGAGAAGGCGATCGAGGAAGGAACCGGCGTCGATGACGGGAACAATCGTCCCATACTGAAGTCGATCCCCTATGAAGGAATGCGCCGGGCGATCGGCGACAACATGTCGCGGAGCTGGACGACAAATGCGAGGGTGACCCACCATGTGAAGGTCGACATGTCGGGAATGATCGAGCTTCGCAGGAAGATAAACGAAGGGCTGCCGGAAAAAAGCAAGATTTCAATAACCGCGCTGTTGACTAAGGCGATCGCGAGAACGATGGAACTCAATCCCTGCCTGAACGCTTCCCTGGTCGGGGAAGAGGTCAGGGTGTGGCAGGAGATCAATATTGGAATGGCCGTAGCGCTTGCAGAAGGACTCATAGTACCCGTTATCCGGAACGCCGACAGGAAAAGATTATCCGAGGTGAACAGGGAGATCGCCGACCTGGCGAAGCGTGGGCGTAAAAACAGGCTGACCATCGATGAATTGTCCGGTGCCACGTTCACCGTGACCAACCTGGGCGGATTCGGGTCCGTCGATTTCTTCACGCCCATCATCAATCCTCCCGAGGCAGCGATACTGGGGATAGGAAGAACCGTCGAGCAACCGGTTGCGGTGAACGGGCAGGTCGTAATTAGACCCATGATGGGGCTTTCCCTCGTGTTCGATCATCGCATCGTCGACGGTGCGCCGGCGGCAGAATGGCTGGCGCTGCTGATCAGGATGATCGAATCGCCATCGAC
>CALMJO010000635.1 GCA_937864375.1 uncultured Spirochaetota bacterium | reverse complement strand
ATACCTGTCTGCGGAAGAATATTATCCTGAGAGGTTCCCGACCCACGAAAGCCGGAGTGCGTGTTCAGGAGCTGCGGGCGTGGGATTCATCTCGTGATGAACGTGGCGAAGGTGAAATGGAATGGAAAGGGGAACGAGGTGGTGATTCGGCTGTGAAAGCGCCCTGTCAACTGTGTCATAAACTGTGACATGAAAAACGATACGCAGGTACACGCATATACACACAAAGAGAATTTCCGTTGACAAAATCGCACACAAAGACATATAAATACACAATGAAGCGCGTAACGGACGTCGGGTAACGGCAGCTTCTGAGCTGTGGGTCGGGGGTTCGATTCCCTCCGGGCGTGCGTTAAACCGAGTCGCAATGCGTCTAGAAATAATACTCGATATTCCGTTGAAGTGCCCCTGCCAGAAAATAGGGCAGATTGAGCAACCTGAATTTTTTGCCCTCCGTCGTCTCCGAATCCTCAACCGCAAGCGGTCCCGCATAGAGCCTCACGGCAAACGAGTGGGGGGCCCTGTTGATAAACTGGTGGAGGGACTTGAGCGTTCCCGTTTTTCCCGACTTTATTTCCACGGGGATACATGCGCTGCCCACATTCAAGACAACATCGACTTCGGCGCTGGATTGCTTTTTTTCGCGGACCCAGAAGGCCGGGGCGCGGTTCGATTCGGCCTCACAGGCGATGAGCTCCTGGCGCACGACGTGCTCGGCGATGGTCCCGCGGTAGAACGCATGAAGATCGGCGTACCTGAAAAAATCGGGCTGCAAGCCCGCGAAGAAGTTGAGAAGGCCCGTGTCGAGGTATTGCAGCCGGGGAGCCTTTTTGTGATCCGGGATCGCGGGCGGCTGCGTGGACGTGGTTGGATAGATGATATGGATGAGCATGGCCCGCTCGAGGACCTTCATCGCTTCGCCGATTTCCCGCGATTTATAATTCGATTTTCCGAATCCTTGGAACTTGATCCTTCCACCCGCCTCGAAGGGAATCGATTCAATGCAATGGCGAAGCACGTGCCGCATGGTCGGGGTGCGGGCGTATTTTTCCGAATCGCTCAAATAGGAAATCATGAGGGATTCGTAGATGGACCTGAGCCCGTTGACTGCGCCCGTCTCGAGATAACGCGCCGTGATTTCGGGCATCCCGCCGATGAGCGAATATTCATGAAAAAGGGTGAGCAGCCTGTCGTGTGCAAACGACTTAAAGGGAACGGTGTCGCACACTTCCAGGATGGGAATCTCCCGTTTCGCTTCCAGGAACTCCCTGAACGATAAGGGATGGAGGTAGAGGAACTCGACCCGTCCCACGGGAAAGCTTATGTCGTCGCGTTCGAGCATGATTTCGAGCAGGGAGCCTGCGGCAAGCACGTGGATTTCCCTGAGGTCCTCGTAAAAATAGCGAAGCGACTTAACCGCCAAAGGCGAGTTCTGGATTTCATCGATGAACAGGAGCGTCGTGCCCGGTTTCAGGACGATGTTCTTGATGACCTGGATGGCCTGGAAGAGCTCTCTGGCCGCAAGTTCTTCCCTGAAGATATTCCGGTCTCCCGGAAGTTCCAGGTTGAGGTAAATGAAATTGTCGAATTCATCGGAGAAGATCCGGACGGCCGTGGTCTTGCCCACTTGCCGCGCGCCGCGAAGCACCAGCGGTTTACGATCCGGCTTTGCTTTCCAATTTCGAAGGCTGTTGATGATTGTTCGTTTGATTTGCATATATCTGTAACAAGGTCAACCTTAATTAAGGCAATTCTGGGCACAAAGTCAAGCATATTTAATGAATATTGTGTAATATTAGTAAGAACCAACCACTAAATACAAAGCAAGCTTTGACGAGCAGATGAAGACCTACACCGACCGCATGGAAACCATGCAGACGGTGCGCATGGCCGAGGGCGCCTACCAGGCATTCCAGGGGATGCTCACCTCGTTTGCCGAGCAGCTTGCCGGCGCGAACAAGGGCGTGTACGACGCCGTGGATACCAATCTGCGCCAGAAGATGACCAAGGACAACGCGGACGAGAAGTTCAAGCGCAGCAAAGGAGAATGGCGCATCCGCGTGATATCCGACTACAGCATCGCCAAGGGGACCGAGCACAAGACGATCCGGTGGGACGATTACCACGACTACCTGAACACGAGCGTGTTCCTGAAGCCCCTGAAGGCCCTGAACGGGAGCACCATCGACTTCAACAGCCCCGCGACCTACGAGGACCTTGACCTCACCATGATGCAGACGTATGCGAAGCTCGAAGAGAGCGCGATCATGGACGAGATCAATGCGGTGTTTGGCGAGGGGGGAAGCTTCTCGAAGCACAGTGACAGGGAATTCGCGAGACTTGGGGACGAGTTTAGCGACGCCTACAAGGATTACCTTGAGGGTGAGCAGAAGAAAAAGGGCGGAGTGCTGAACGCGCCCATCGTCCCGGGCGTTCCGGTAAACCTGAAAACTGTAGGCGTCATGGCGATAGGAGTCGCCGGAGGCCCGTGGGCGGCGTTCGCGGCCCAGACCCTGCTCACCATGGGCGAGGTCGCAGAGGGCGACATGTCCCTGAAACAGGGCGCCTTCCAGGTGGGAATGAACCTAGCGACGACAGGGCTTACGTTTGGAGCGGGAGAGTATTTTAAAGATACCGCCGGGGAGTTGCTGAAAACCCAGCTCACGAGCACCGCCGGGAGCACGCTTCTTTCCGGGGTGGAGCTAAGCCCGCATGGTGTGCTGAGCTACGATACGAAACGCATGACCGATGACAGAACATGGCTAAACGCGGGGAAGAGTTTTGCGATCAACTATGCTGCCGCAAGCGCGCAGGGAGGCTTCAAGAAAGCATACGATAGCACCTTCGCGGGCGCCATCGCAAGCGGCACGATAAAATGCTCATGACGGCGGGACTCAACAAAGACAGGATTGACTGGAAGATGGGCATGGTTGATACTATGAGCAGTTACCTGGCGGAGAAGGCGTCCGAAGGGCTTAAGACAAACAATACGTACGACAAGGCGCTGGTAAAGAACTTCACGAGCTACACGGTGAGCAATCTCATGAACAATGCTCTGGGACGGGACCAGCAGTTTGATTTGAACCAGGCATGCTACGTGAATACGTTCGAGGCGGCGCTGCAGACCTTGAAGACGCCATGGAACGAACAGGATGGGAAAAGCAAGAATCCTGCTGAATCGGCACGGAACATGGACACGGCCGAGGCGATGCTGTTCGGGATATACGATGGGCTCAAGAATTCCGCGACGAGCATGTTTAGCGATGTGATGGGGGTCGCGAAAGGGGTGAGCGATTTCGGGCAGAAAACCTTTAATCTCGCTACCGGTGATGGATTTAGGACGAACAGGGAGGTTGAAGCGGTAACGGCCGCCCTCGCGGAGCTTGACCGGCAGAACCAGCAGGAGAAGGATATCAAGGATTCGGAAAAAATGTGGCAAGACGGCTCAATGGACAAGATAATTGCCATCCGGAGCGGCGATTTGAAGAACGCCGATTACCAGTTTGGAGCCGATGGAGAAGTCGCGTTTTCAAGGGTGATGTCTTTGGCACGCACACAATTGGATAACGGGAACACGATGGTAATCGCGCCTCGTGAAGACGGGGGGTTCGATTATGTGGAGTACAATGAGCGCGGAGACAAGGTAAAGGAATTCTCACACACTCAAGCCGAATTGCAAAAGAAGGAACAGGAAACGATCCAAAATTTTTACGGGGAGACGAGAGAGAAAACAGATTCGAGAATCAGTGAGCTTAAGGGCCTGGGATACGATACTTCCGCCCTTGAACAGGATGTCGCTTTGAGGAGGCAGGCACTGGAGTACAATGCTGCATTGGCGGCACAGAATGCAGCGATGAATCCGGGTGAGGTAAGGGTGCAATCTGCGCCAAGCTTTGGAGAGGCGTTTGCGTGGGCGATGCGTGCGGAAAATCCTTTCTTTTCACTTATGGAATCTAGTGCCATCAATAAGCCATTGGGTACCATGATGTATGAACCAAGTGGCAAGTATAGTCCAATCCCCGCAGCGAATGTTTACGATGTCGCCGGACCAGTGTATGCGATTGAAAACAATAGAGCAAACCAAACAGATTCATGGCAGCCGCTGGATGGGAATCTTCAACCGCACTGGGGAGGGAAAAATTTTGCCAATTGTTTTGATTTTGCATCACCAAGTGGTGCTGTTTTTGGTCCTCAAAAGGATGATTTCAGCGTTCTTTATGCCGGTACCGCAGAGGGTGCGGGAGGTTTTATAAGAATACAATTGTCAGATGATCGAATAATCGAGATTGCTCATTTAACGGAAATTAATAATGATCTGATTCAGGCACAATGGGAAAAAAGAACAACTTTCCAGCAGGTACTTACGTGGGAAGTTTTACTCGTCCAATTGGGTATACGAGTGGAGCGCATGGTCATGTACAGGGTTTTACTACGAGGAATGGGGCGATCGTACCTGCTTCAAGCAGCAATGAAGTATTAGGATGGTTGCTTGGTAAATAGATCAACGGGGGATAAATAATGAAAAGATGCATCTTACTAATTCAAATAATTGTTACTGTGTTTGCATATTTCGCTCCCGTGAAAGCTGAAAAGCCTGGCATAGAAGAATACGAGCAAGAGGTGGCCAGGGAAATAATATCTGCAATTAAAACCAATAATCATATGGCGTTAGTAAAATATTTTGAACCGACAATTGGAACACGAATTAGTTTGCAGCTTTTAGGAGACTATGGGATTTATAATGATTATGGCGGTTATTCTGAAAAAAACGGTAACTTGTATATCCTACTTTTTGACACGAAGCAGCTTAATTCCATTCAAAGAGTTGCCAACGCTCTTTCGTTTATGGATGCGTTCAATAAAGATGATAAGGTTCAAGGGTATTTCCCAAAAGATACTGATAACTATAAAATTGCTCCGACAATTACGATGTCAATTGAAAAAAATTACTATTACATCATCCTGTCTCTTATACACATCTGACGCT
>CALMJO010000634.1 GCA_937864375.1 uncultured Spirochaetota bacterium | reverse complement strand
CACGATCACCGCGAACCCGCAGGGGTGCGTTTTCCACCCGCGCTGCGCGCGCGGCGACGACTCGTGCACGCGCTCTCCCATCCCGCTCATCGCGAAGGGCGAGGGGCATGCGGTGCGGTGCATCAAGGCCTGATTATGGTGCGGAGGGACGCGCGTCCTCTTTCCGTGGAAAGGCGGGCAGGAATATCGACGCTCCAGGAGGCGCTCTCCACGAAAAGGCTTCCTTACCGCGCCAGGAAGCCCCGGCAATCCTGCACCCGCCCGTTGAATCGCGGCTCAGTGTGAAATTGATCCCGCGAATAGTTATTGAATGAAACACGATTACCTGTAAAATATCAGCGTATTCTGCACCGGCAATCAGCGATGGGGGTCGGCAATCTCCGCCCCGGGGAGTCATGATGAAACTAAGATCAATCATCCGGCCACGATTCGCTACGAAGCTTTTCCTTAGCCATTTTCTGGCGGTCTTCCTGGTTTCGGGGAGCGTGGGCACCTTCTTTTACAACAGGGCCATCGAAAACATGATGTACAGCCTTCGCTCCAGGCTCCAGAACAGCGCTGCCCTGCTGAGCGAGGGCATTGACGCCCGCGAGCTCGAATCGGTCAGCGCCCCGGCCGACGCGGGCCTGGAAGTGTACCGGCTGACCCTCGAGCGACTCCGCCGCATGCGCCGTACCAACCCGGATATCGCATTCCTTTACATCATGCGCAAGGAAGGGGATCGCGTCCTTTTCGTGATCGATTCCGACGAGACGGAAAAGCAGGCGGAGCCCGGCCGCGAATACAGCGACGCCCCCTCCCTCATGCTCACGGGCTTCCACGAGCCCTCGGTGGACGAAAAGCTGGTGCGCGACGAATGGGGCGTATTCCTGTCGGGATATGCGCCCCTTCGGAACGGCGGCGGCCGGTACCTGATCGGCATCGACATGAGGGCGAACGAGGTTGAAAGCAAACTCTCGCAGCTGCGCCTGGTGGGCGTCATATCGCTCCTCGCATCGATACTGCTGGCATTGCTGTTCGGCCTCTCTTTTTCGCGCGGCCTGTCCCGGCGCGTCCAGGCCCTCATACGCCGCTGCCGGGAGATTGCCTCGGGACGCCTGGAGGGTCACATAGAAAGCCGCACCTTCGACGAATTCGACGACCTCGTCGATGCGTTCAACATGATGAGCGACGACCTCGCCGCGGCGCGCGGCCGCGCCGACAGCGCGCTGGAGGAATTGCGGCAGGCGGGCGACCAGCTCGAGACACGCGTGCGCGAGCGCACGGGGGAGCTGGAACGGGCCCTCGAGAAGGTCAACGTCCTGAGCGGCCTGCTTCCCATCTGCGCGTCATGCAAAAAAATCAGGGACGACCGTGGATACTGGCAGCAGGTGGAGCATTTCATGATGGCCCACACCGACGCGCGGTTCACCCACGGCCTGTGCCCCGACTGCGCCGTGAAGCTTTACGGGCACATACTGAACAGGGATGATATTTTAAAGGATACGGAAACTTGAGATTCCCGCATGCGGGCTTCATCGCGAAAACGTTCCTGGCGCCGGCAGGATCAGGACGTCACTGCTTCATGCGACGCTTTAATAGTATTTCCAGAACAGCATCTACCAGGGCAGGATGGGCTCGGAACCGCTGGCGCCGTTTCGGAGGCGCGCCTGCGGACGGACCCGGACAGGCTTTAGATTTTTATTCCGACTGACGCATTAAGGGTCAATGTCTGGATGTTTTCAACATGTTCAATTATTTCATGATATTTGTAAATTTCCGCAAACCCTTTTTTATATCGAGCGAAAACCAGAATATTGACCTTGTCCGCAACATCAAGATTGGCTCCCGCATCTATAAAAAAACCGTAATCGTCTTTTGCCAGAAAAGGATGAAGGTCTTCATTAAAACCGCGAACTTTAACACTTTGTCCCTGGATCAGTGAATAAAAAATCCCGCCGCCGAAAAAAAACAAATTATTGTAATAATGAACTCCTGCCGGAATTGACATGAATTCAAAGTCAAACTGGTATTCCGCATCACTATTTGCGTTGGCTTTCGGAGAGACGGTTTTTACTTTGACATTTTCTTTCATAATGCCGAAATTCATGGAAATATTATCTGTCACGAAAATCTCGCCCGAAAAACCAATATTCCATGCGAAGGATATACAAGATTCCGCAGTTTTGAAATAAGGCGAGCTTCCGGAATAGTACTCGCCCGGAGAGCCATGATCGTTTTGCGCGTCACCATAGGATATCCCGCCGCCACCGCCAAAAAATTGAAAAGCATCACCGTTAGTATAAGCGTAAAGCGATGTGCCTGAAAGCAGAACAAGAGCGGTCAATACCAGCTTTTTCATGAAAACTCCTGTATTATTATTTTCCCCGGGATCTTCCCTAAAGACTTTCAAGTGCTGCACAATCCGTCTGCCACACATTGTAATCCTCATCGACCCGCCTTCCCTCCAGGATAAGCTCTCCACCTGGGGTGATACGGGTGGGGACGTTTCCTTCGAAATAATCAACGCTCCCCGTCTAAAAGGCTTGCAGGATCGGATAATAAGCAGCACGAACAGTAAGCTCGCTTCATAAGGAGAGGGCTAAGACAAAAGTCAATCAGGTTCTTGAGGTAAATGCAAAATAATTGCCCACAACGCGATGAAATGAGCGTTCAAGATTCCTTCCTGTGTTTGAGTATTAAGTAAACCGCGTTCTCTCCTGACAGAAAACTTTCCCGGTCAAAAGACCCCCGGGAGACGCTTGAATTTTCAGGGAAACAGTGGTAGAAAGCATTCTTGAAACAGTCCGATTGCAGGATGCGTGTTTGAATGGAGTTCCCTTGACGAGTTAAAATTATTTGGCTTTATTGCATCCACCCAGGCAGTGTGTGGCCGGAGGAATACTCCCGCACCGCACTGCCACAAGCGAGTATTAGAGAGCACTATGGTGCATGTCGGAGGGACAATTTGAAGTATACAGCGGCAGTACTGATCGTGTTCTGGGCATGCTTTTTTCTTTACGCGGAAGAATCGATTGAGAACGAATCAACCCGATCTCCCTATGAGTTATCATTAGTGCTTGATTCCACGCTGCTGGCTGCAGGGGGATTGCTTTACTTCGCGAGTCCCCAGGTCGTGAAAAGGGATCATTCCCTGGGCGAAGACGCATATTCCCGTGACAGTGTGAATATCCTTGATCGCCAGGCCACGCGGTGGTATTCAAGGAATAGTTCAAAAGCAAGCGATCATGTCAGGGATGGTCTCTTGTATTTACCGGCCGTTTTCGTTCTGTGTCCGCAGATGAGACAGGCCTTTCCGGACATAGCGCTTCTATATGTAGAAACCTATTTATTAACCAGTGGCACAACAGGAGTACTCAAGAATGCTGTCGGGCGCAAACGCCCCTACATGTACAACCCGAGCCTGCCCAGGAAGGAACGCGATCAAGGCGACCAGAACTGGAAATCCTTCCCTTCCGGTCATACAACCGCCGCGTTTACCGGGGCCGTTTTTACTTCAACAGTTTTTTCTGATTATTTTCCAGGTTCATCCTGGAAAATCCCGGTATGGTCAGCATGCGTGACAGCCGCGTCCCTCGTGGCGTACCTGCGTGTTCGCGCAGGCATGCATTTTCCCACTGACGTTGTTGCAGGCGGCGCAATCGGCACATCGGGAGCCGTGCTGATACCATACCTGCATCGAAGGAACAGGGAAAGGGCGGCATTAATAATAGGACCGGGCATTGGTGGAGAAAATGGCATCTGTATCGGCATCAGGGGGAGCCATTGACCAGCGTACGACCTGTATTCCGGTCCGGGTGATTCCCCGTGGAAATACGCCAAAAATCACCTTCGCGTGATGCCCCTCCGGGAATCTTTATATTTCTCAATACTATTCTTTTATTGCGATTTTCAAATGAGCTTGCCTGATTATTGTTGAATACTACCGCGATCGCCCGCAGACAGCAGTCAAACGCGAAAAGAGAATTGACCTATGGTTAGACGCGTTGCTGCCGGTACTTTCCCGAAAGCTGTCCGCATGCTCCATCAATATCGCCCCCAAGGCTTTGCCGGATATTGATTGGCAGTTTACGACTGATGCAGGCCCTGATAAACTCTTCAATTTCGTCTGGCCGTGGCACCTCACAGCCGGGGCCGACGGCGTTGAGCGGTATGAGATTAATCTTGATATTGGTTCCGCCGAACAGGGCGTGAAGCCGTTCGGCATTGTGCCGCGAAATATTATCCTTTCGCATAACGTATTCAAGCGTGATTTTTCCGCCATGATTGGCCGGTTTCACCGTACGGATATATTCGGCAATCTCTTTAATAGGGTATGCCTTTTCAACTGGCATGTTTTTTGCGCGCAGCAGCGGATCGGTGTCATTGACGGAGATCGCGAGGTTGAAAGGACGATTCTCCGCAATGAAGCGTTTAATCCCCGGAAGAATCCCGCACGTTGAAATTGTAATCTTCCGCGCGGAGAGATTAAGTCCATAAGAGTAATTCATGATTTCCGCGGCCTTCAGGCAATTGTCGTAATTGTTGTAGGGTTCGCCCATTCCCATGAAGACTACATTGCTGTTTACAAGACCCGTTATTGATCTGATCCGGCATACCTGGTCGAGTATTTCGGCGGAATCGAGATTACGGGCAAAACCGTCCCTTGCGGTTGCACAGAATGAACACCCCATCGCGCAGCCCGCCTGCGTCGAAACGCAGATTGTTTTCCGTGCGCCGTTACCGGAACCGCTCACGAGAAGGACCGACTCGATGAAGTTTCCGTCATGCGTTCTGAATAGAAATTTTTGAGCGCTTCCGTCGGATGAAGTTCTTGAATCAACGGGTTCCAACGTTGTAAGGGTAAACCGGTTCGATAATTCGCCGCGAATCTTTTTCGAGAATAAGGTGATCTCGTAAAAGCTTGAAATATTCCGTACGTACAGCCAGCTGAGGAGATGTTGCGCGCGAATATCCTTTTCTCCGATTGAACGAAAGAAGTCAACGGCTTGATCGATGGAAAGGTTTTTTATGCAGATTTTTTCCATATGATTGCACGTGCCCGCGATTACCTCAGCTGACGGAGTATTGAATGCAGATGCATCGATCGGAACGCGGATAAGTTTTTACGGACACATCGAAAGACATGATTCTTCAAGGAGAGTCTTTATGCACGCCCGGCAGGGTTCGAACCTGCGACACTCGGATTCGAAGTCCGATACTCTATCCAGCTGAGCTACGGGCGCGTGAATGTTTACTGTGTTGATTGGGACGGTTTGGGTTGAATGAGTCAATAAATATTTTCAATATCAAGGAATTTGGTTCTGCTCCATGGCGACAGACTCCCTGCCTAAACGCGCTTCCCGGAAGCGTACTCGTTATAAAAGCCACCCTTCCCGGCAGAAAGCCCCCTGGCTGGAGGCTGGAACTTTTCCAGTATACGCCAGGGCCGCGCTTCAACACCTGGAACGGTCCTCGATATCACCGAAAGGAAACAAATTGAAGAAGAGCGTGCAGGGCTGGTTTCCAACTCCGGCATGCACTGCCTGAACTTAAAATCCCTGGTGACCTGCTCACGATATGCGCTTCACGCAATAGATCCGTGATGACAGTGGCTACTTGAATCAGATTGAATCATTCATTAATAGTCATTCCATGGCTGAATTCAGTCACGGAATCTGACCCGAATGCGCTAAAACTCCATCCCGATTCTTTCTTAGAATAGGCGCTGTCATCTTACAGAAATTGCAGGCAATATAAATGCTTGACAAACGCTTTTTCTAAGCGAGATAATTCTTAAAATTATTTTCCAAGGAGACAACTCATGTTTTCAAAAAAGATCAGCATTGCACTAATAATTCTTCTGTTAACGATCTGCTCCGCGGCAGTATGGGCGGGAAAAGATAATGCCGCAACACCCAGGGCCGAAATAGCTGCAGGGCAGAAATGGCTTGCCGTCTCGAAAGCAACAAGCGGCCCTTATGCCGAAATCTTTTTTAAACCCAATGGCATAGCAACCTGGAGAGATAATGGATCAACAACCCAGGTAGAATACTGCTGGTCGATTCAGAATAGGAACCTCATTCTTAAAGCAAGCCAGAACGGTGTTTGCTCCGAAACACTCGTACAGACATGGACATATGAAACAGAGAAGGGCGTCTACAGGCTCAATGCTGATACTTATCTTGCCCCAAAAAGCAAGTAGCATTGTCGTTTGACTATTATTCGCCAGCGCAAGGTCTGGCGAATAATATTACTTGGCGCTTCGGGATTTCAAATGGGTTACTCACCAATTCCTGCTGTTTTCGGCAT
>CALMJO010000633.1 GCA_937864375.1 uncultured Spirochaetota bacterium | reverse complement strand
TCTATTCGTCGGCAGCGTCAGATGTGTATAAGAGACAGGTCCGAGCCCGCGGCCTCGCGGAGCGACGCGCTGCGCCGCGAGGCGTCCATAAAAAAAATGGACCGCGCCGGGAAATTGCACTTGATTTCGGGATGAGCCCGGGCTATCCGGGTGCCGTGGGGCCCGCAGGCCCCGAATACGCCATCGCGGAACCCAGCCCATGATCACGGTCGACAACCTTTCCAAGTCATTCGGCGCGCGCATGCTGTTCGACGGCGTGAGCTTCAGCCTGGGCTTCCGCGAGCGCGCGGGACTGGTGGGGCGCAACGGGCACGGCAAGACCACGCTGCTTCGCATCATCCTGGGGGAGGAGCAGGCGGACTCCGGCACGGTCGTCATCCCGCGGCATTACCGCCTGGGGCACGTGAGCCAGAACCTGTCGTTCAACTGCGCCTCGGTGATCGAGGAGGGCTGCCTGGGGCTGCCCGAGGCCCACCGCGAGGAAAAGTGGCAGGTGGAAAAGATCCTGTACGGCCTGGGGTTCACGGACGCCGACATGGTCAGGCGCCCGGAGGAGCTCTCGGGAGGCTTCCAGGTGCGCCTCAACCTCGCCAAGACGCTCGTGAGCGCCCCCAACCTGCTGCTCCTTGACGAGCCCACGAACTACCTGGACATCACCTCGATCCGCTGGCTCGCGCGCTTCCTCATCCAGTGGCCGTCGGAGCTCCTGCTCATCACGCACGACCGCGGTTTCATGGACGGCGTGATCACGCATACCGTGGGCCTGCACCGCGGGAAGGCGCGCAAGATCGCCGGCGGCACCGACAAGTTCTACGCGCAGATCATCAGGGACGAGGAGATCTACGAGAAGACGCGCATGAACGACGAGCGGCGCAGGAAGGAGATCGAGGTCTTCATCTCGCGGTTTCGCGCGAAGGCGCGCCTGGGGAGCCTCGTGCAGTCCCGCGTGAAGCTCCTCGAAAAGCAGGACCGGCGCGACAAGCTGGAGAAGATAAAGACCCTGGACTTTTCCTTCAACGAGGCCCCCTTCCCCGGCAAGTACGTGCTCACCGCCCAGGGGATTACCTTCTCCTACGGGGGACAGGAGCCCTGGCTCATCCGGGACTTCGACCTCACGATCGCGCGCGGCGACCGCGTGTGCGTCATCGGCCGCAACGGGCGCGGGAAGTCCACGATGCTGC
The DNA here is from genome assembly GCA_937864375.1 of uncultured Spirochaetota bacterium. GTDB lineage: Bacteria > Spirochaetota > UBA4802 > UBA4802 > UBA5368 > FW300-bin19. Next base: position 3,497 of record CALMJO010000633.1, on the reverse strand, counting down.
GCCTCCTCACGGGCGAACTCACGCCCGCGGGCGGCTCCGTAAGCCCCAATCCCAACACGAAGCCCGGCTACTACGCCCAGACCAACATGCACGTGCTCCGGCCCACCCTCTCGATCGAGGACGAGGTGCTCTCCGCCAATCCCTCGGGCGATCGGCAGGCGGCGCGCAACATCTGCGGCGCCATGCTCTTCGAGGGGGACGACGCGTTAAAAAAGATCGCGGTGCTCTCGGGCGGGGAAAAGAGCCGGGTGCTCCTTGCGAGGATACTTTCGACCCCCGCGAACATCCTTTTCCTGGACGAGCCCACGAACCATCTGGACATGGAATCCTGCGACGCGCTCCTGGCGGCGCTGGACAACTTTGACGGCGCGGTGGTGATGGTCACGCACAACGAGATGTTCCTCCACGCGCTTGCCACGCGCATCGTCGTGTTCCAGGGGGGAAATGCGGTCGTGCATGAGGGGAGCTACCAGAATTTCCTGGAAAGGATCGGCTGGGAAGAGGAGGAGGCGTCCCCGGCCGCGCGCGCGGGCTCTCCTTCCCAGGACAGCGCGCCCAACAAGAAGGAGATTCGGCGCCTCAGGTCCCTCGTGATTACACGCCGCTCAAAGGCGCTTAAGCCGCTCGAAACGAAGATATCCGGCCTTGAGAAAGCCATCGCGTCCCAGGAGGAGGAGCTGGCCGCCGTCAACCGTGAGCTCATCGAGGCCTCCCGGCAGGGCCTGAGCGCCCGCATTCAGGAGCTGTCGATCCGGGCCCACGATCTGACCGCGCGCACCGAGTCCCATTATGCCGAGCTCGACGAGATCACCGGCCGCCACGAGGACGAAACGCGCCGCTTTGACGAGGAGCTCGCCGCCCTGGGCGACGCTTAGCCCCGTTTCTTGACTTCCATGCCCGCCTTCCTTATACTCTAGGTACGAGCATTCTTGCTCCCATGCAGGGTCGGTATCCGTACCGCTCGATCCGGCAACGCGGCCGATGCACGCGGGATTGCCCTCTCCAGCGGACTCTTCCTTCCTCCCGCGAGCGACGCTTTCATAAGCGATGCACCATGCGCACCGGGAAACACATTCAATCACACGAAGCGGGCGACGCCAACGCGCCCCACCTGGCGCCGGCCGGGATCGCCAGGCCGCTCGCGGGCGCCACGGCACTGGTGTTCCTCGTCATGTCCCTGTTCGAATTCTCCCAGTGGCTGCTGTTCCCCGCAACCTCGCCGCTCGAGTGGCACATCATCACCGTGATCATGGGAACGGCCCTGTCCGCGGCCGCGGCTTATTCAATATTGCGATGGAGAAAGAAACTCTACCGGGAAAACATCGAGGGCATCATACGCCAGCTGCGCACCGAGGAATCCCTCCAGCAGAGCGAGGAGCGCCTGGGAACCCTCATCCGCAACATCAGGGAGTACGTCTACAGCGTGCATTTTCGCGGCGGGGCGGTCGAATCGGCCTTCCACAGCCCGCAGTCCGTGAAGGTGACCGGGTACGGGCCCGGCGAATACGAGGCCGACCCGGACCTCTGGTACCGCATGATCCATCCCGACGACCGCTCCCGCGTGCTCGCCTTCTTCAACGACGTGATGGCGAACCAGGGCCCCGAGCCCATAGAGCACCGCATCGTGCACAAGGACGGGAGCACGCGATGGATATCCAACACCACGAGCGCGGCCTTTGACGAAAACGGGAAGGTCGCGCGGCTCGACGGGTTCATACTGGACATCACCGCGCGAAAGACCGCAGAGGACGAACTCAGGGGCTACCGGGACCGGCTGGAGGACCTCGTGCGTGAGCGCACCGCCGCGCTCGAGGAGGCGAACCGGAACTTGCAGAAAGAGATCGCCGAACGGCGGCTCTTCGAGGAAAAGCTGGTGCTGAGCGAGCTCAAGAGCCGGACCATTCTCGAGGCGTCGAGCGACGCCGTCTTCCTGGAAACGCTGGACGGCCGCATCCTCGACTGCAACCAGTCCGCCTGCGCGCTCTTTGGCTATTCCCGCGGGGAGTTTTCATCGATCACCGTCGCCGACCTGGTGCCGCCTGAGATCGCCGCGGGTCTGCAGGAGGTCATAAGCGAGGAGCTCCGCAGCGGCGGCTTCTTTGTGGAGGCCACGAACAGGAAAAAGGACGGGAGCCTCTTCCCCTGCGAGGTGCGCTCGCGCCTCGTCACCATTGAAGGCGAGGACCTGATCGTGGTGTTCGTCCACGACGTCACCGAACGCGTCCGTGCCGAAGAGGAGATCAGGAATCTCAACGAGAGCCTCAAGTGCTCGATCTCCAAGCTCGAGGAGGCGAACCGCGAGCTCGAGGCGTTCAACTACACGGTATCGCACGACCTGCGCCTGCCGCTGTTGACCATCGGCGGCTATGCGAACATGATCGTCAAGCACTGCGGGGAGGACCTGCCGGAAGAGGCGCGTCGACATCTCCTGATTATCTCCGCGGAGGTGCGCAGGATGGAGCTCCTCCTGAGCGATCTCCTGGAGCTCTCGCGGCTGGAGAGCCACCAGTTCGAGCTCAAGCCCATCGACATGGCCGCGCTCACGGGCAGGATCTTCAATGAACTTGCCCCGCCCGGCGAGGAGAAGAGCGCCCGGCTTTCCCTGGGAGGGCTCCCGCGCTGCTTCGGGGACGAGATCATGATCGAGCAGGTGCTCAAGAACCTGGTCTCCAATGCGCTCAAGTACGCGGGGACGCGCCGCACCGTGAAGATCGAGGCGGGCGGCTGGAGGAGCGGGATCGAGAACACCTACTTCATCAAGGACAACGGCGTGGGTTTCGACATGAAGGACGCCGGGAGGCTCTTCACCGTCTTCGAGCGCCTCCACCCGGGAGAGGACTTTCCCGGCACGGGGGTGGGGCTCACGATCGTCCACCGCATAGTGCGGCGACACGGGGGGCGCGTGTGGGCGAACTCCAAGCCGGGAAAGGGAGCCACGTTTTATTTCACCCTTCCCGCCGTGCAGCAGGAATAGGCCCGCCCGCCGGTTTTTCATCCCAACGCGAAAACAGGCATTGGTATGCGTAATAGTTCAGTTTTACCACGAATGATAATCCTTATTTCCTTCCTCCCGGGTAACGACCTGCCGTAATGTTGAACTTAAACGGTGTGCGCGAGGAACGCGATATCGTGCAGCTTTTTCCCGAGCCTGGAGGCGACGTAGTCGCACTTCACTTTCAGGAGGAAGTACATCCGCGCCCCCTTCTTCGCGAGGCCGTCAAGCTCCCCGTCGATCGCAGTTTCCAGGTTTCCCTGCCCCTTCAGGATTATCATGTCCGCCAGGGCGAGCGCATTCAGGAATTCGTCCGACGATGCGGGCGCGTCGATCCCAGGGAGCATGGTCCCCGTGGTGACGATGCGCACCGTGCCCTCCAGTCCCGAGGCGCGCGCGTCCTCCATCGTCGCGTCGTTGATGATGGGACCTCCCCGCACGGCGAAGGTCACGCGCGCCGGCCCAAGCTCTTCAAGAAGCAGTCTGTCGAACACGATCTCCCCCG
>CALMJO010000632.1 GCA_937864375.1 uncultured Spirochaetota bacterium | reverse complement strand
GGCCGAGCTCTCCTCCACGATCAGGGAGATTTCTTCGGGGCTGCGGCCCTTTTCCCGGTAATAGTCGACGATCTTGTTCCTCATGGCGCTGTAGAGCCAGGCGCGCACGTTGTTCACCTCGTCAATCCTGTCGAAGAGCCCCAGGAAAACCTCCTGGCATATGTCCTCGCTCTCCTGGTAATTCCCTGTCCGATGATACACGGCGCTCAAAATGGCCGAAAAATACATGGTATAGGCACCGGTGAACTTTTTCTGCCCGGAACTCCCTGACTTGGTAGATTCCACCTTCTACACTCCTGTAGTCGCCGCGCGTGGCGTTATTTGACAAAAAATTTATCATTTCAGGGAATTTTTCAAGCATATATTGCCCCGTTCGTCAAACCCTCATGCCGCACGCGCACCCGGGAGGCGGTATGGGGGGGGCCGATCTGCATTACCCCGGACAGTGGTGCCTCCTGCTCAATCGCATGCCGATCCAATCCCGCCGGGCGCTCCCGGTAAAACCATCGGCCCCCTCCCCGATTCCTTCTATTTTGGGCGCCGGCCAGGGCTTATTTCTTGACGGCGGGACGCGTTATCCCATCCTTGGCCTGGGGCATGTCCGGCGCAACCGGCCGCGGCATCGGGTCCCCGCTCCGGCGGAATCCCGTCCGCAACGCGGCCCGCCGCGAAATTTTGAAACACCCGCGCCCCTGCGCTATTTTTTTACTTCGAGGTTTTATCATGACTGAAGAAGTATACACGGCATTCGTGAAGGACCACCTGGACGAGATCGTCGAAAAGGTCATCGAGCTCGACAACTTCGACTACTCGGACATCGCGCAGATGAAATACCAGATCACAGACGGGATCGTGATGCGGAAGAAGATGCCCGTGGTGCCCTTCGAAGAAATCCGGAACCTGCTCGTGGGCTACGTCGCGATTCGGTTTATTGAAGAAGAGCTTAAATTCGTGTTCTAGGAAGGAACGTGGATGCGGCCCCGGCGCCGGGATTTCCCTGCACCAGGGCGCTGCTGCTCAAGCCCCGCGCTACTGCGTCGCGCCCGACGCACGCCTGGCGACCATCAGGTTTGTCCCCTGCGGATGGAGACGGAAGCCATAACATATTCCAAACGGTACAGGCTTGACGGTCTTGTCGGTCGCGTAGCGCTGCGCAAGGTCCGTCTGGTATGCCCATGCCGGGAAAACTCCAAGGATCCCCAAGTACTGTCCGTACAGGCGCAGGTTCCACTCGGGACCGGTGAAGTATTTATACGGGATTCCGGAGTCGGACTGGAACACGTACTTCGCGTTCCTGAGAACCAGGGTGCGGCAGTAGTTCATCCAGTACGGCAGGTATGATGCCGCCTTGAAGTACGCGGTCTCGTATTTAAGCGAGTCCATGTACGTCATGAAGTACGGCGTCTTCGCGAGGTGCGTGTCCGAAAGGTCGTGCGACCAGTAATAGAGCGTCCTCGTACCCTTGTCCCCCTTTTTCTTGTAGATAATGCGCGCCCCCGAGGGGTACAGGTCGCCGGGAACGTCCGCGTCGCTTGGATCGTTCGCCGCCGAAATCACGGCGCCGTTCTGGTCGACCGTGACGCGCTCCACGCTCACCACCTCGCACTCGGCGCGGGCCATGAAGAAGAGTATGAGCGGCACCACGCCGCGGAGCTCCATGACACGGCTGAAATGATCGCTCATGAACGTCGTCACGAAGTAGCCCCAGTCGTACATCCACACGAGGCTTTCCCGGAGCACGCTGAAGAAGGCCTGCTGCCGGACGGGATCCAGGTCGGCCATGGGCGGCACCGAGCCCACGCGCTCAAGGCCGAACAGCAC
>CALMJO010000631.1 GCA_937864375.1 uncultured Spirochaetota bacterium | reverse complement strand
ACACCTCTCTATTCGTCGGCAGCGTCAGATGTGTATAAGAGACAGGAGTACAAGGACCTACCGGGCAGGCTCTATTACATCAAGTATCCCATCACCGGGACGGCCGACTTCATCACCGTCGCGACCACCAGGCCGGAAACCATGCTGGGCGACACGGGCGTCGCGGTGAACCCTGACGACGAGCGCTACCAGGAGCTCATAGGCCGCACCGTGACCCTCCCGCTCATGAACAGGGAGATCCCCGTGTTCCCCGACAGCTTCGTGGATAAGTCTTTTGGAACAGGCCTCGTGAAGGTGACGCCCGCGCACGACCCCAACGACTTCGAGATGGGCAAGCGTCACAACCTCGAGGAGATCAACATTCTCGACCCGCGCGGCAACATCAACGAGAACGGAGGCCCGTACAAGGGCATGACGCGCTTCGAGGCGCGCGACAGGGTCATCGAGGATTTAAAAGCGCAGGGGCTCCTCGTGAAGATCGAGGAGCACGCCCACTCGGTGGGTCACTGCTATCGCTGCTCCACGGTGATCGAGCCCTACCTTTCGAAGCAGTGGTTCGTGCAGATCAAGCCCCTCGCCGAGGAGGCAATAAGGAAGGTCGAGGACGGGAGCATCCGCTTCGTCCCGCAGAACTGGGAGAAGACCTACTTCGAGTGGATGTACAACGTGCGCGACTGGTGCATCTCGCGCCAGCTCTGGTGGGGACACCGCATTCCCGCATTCTATTGCGACGACTGCGGGCACATCACCGTGGGCATGGAAGACCCAAGCTCCTGCGAAAAGTGCAAATCAAAAAACATACGCCAGGACGCGGACGTGCTCGACACCTGGTTCTCGTCGGCGCTGTGGCCCTTCTCCACGCTGGGATGGCCGGACAGGACACCCGCCCTCGAGAAGTACTATCCCACGAGCGTGCTCGTGACGGGGTTCGACATCATCTTCTTCTGGGTCGCGCGCATGATCATGATGGGGCTCAAGTTCATGGGCGACGTTCCCTTCCGCGACGTCTATATCCACGCGCTCGTGCGCGACGAGCACGGCCACAAGATGAGCAAGTCGCGCGGCAACGTGATCGACCCGCTCATCATGATGGACAAGTACGGGACGGACGCCTTCCGCTTCACCCTCGCGATCTTCGCCGCGCAGGGCCGCGACGTGATCCTCTCCGAAAAGCGCATCGAGGGATACCGCGCATTCTCCAACAAGATCTGGAACGCGACGCGCTACGTGCTCATGAACCTGGGGGATGACTTCAAGCCGGGCGAAATCGAGCCCGCGAACCTCGAGCTCTTCGACCGCTGGATCCTGCACCGCCTGAACGACTGCGTGCGCGACGTGACGAGGGGCCTCGAGGAATACCGCTTCAACGAGGCGGCGCACGCCGTTTACGAGTTCTGGTGGCACGAGTTCTGCGACTGGTACCTGGAGCTCACCAAGACGCGCATGTACGCCGGAGATACGCCGTCTTCGCGCACCGCGAAACAGGTGCTCTACCGCGTGCTCCACGCCTCGCTCCGGCTCCTGCATCCCTTCATGCCGTTCATCACGGAAGAGATCTGGAGCATCATCGCCCTCCCCGAAGAGGGAAGGCTCATCAACGCGCCGTGGCCCGGGGCCGACGACGCCTTCACCTTCCCCGCGGAATCGGCCGACACGGAGCTCTTCAAGGAGATCGTGTACCGGATCAGGAACATACGCGGCGAGATGGACATCCCGCCGGACAGGAAGGCGCACGTCGTCATCAAGACCGGGAAGGCGCGCATCGTCGACATGCTCAAGGCGGAAGACGCCAATTTCAGGATGCTCGCGAAGCTCGCCGACGTCGGCTTCGATCCGGCCTATGCGCCCGACAAGACCGACGCCTCCGCGGTCCTTCCCGACTGCGAGATCTTCGTTCCCATGAAGGGGCTCATCGACTTCGCGAAGGAGCGCGCCCGCCTCGAAAAGGAGATCGCGCGCCTCACGGGCGAGCTCGAAAAAGCCCAGGCCAAGCTCTCGAACGAAAGCTTCGTGAGCCGCGCGCCCCAGGCCGTGATCGAAAAGGAGCGCGCCAAGCAGGACGAGCTCAGGGGCCTGCGCGCAAAGCTGCAGGAAAGCCTCACGAAGCTTCCCTGAACGGGACGCACGCGGGAAGGGGACATGATCTCGTTCGACCTGGAATGCGCGCAGGGCCATCGCTTCGAGGGCAGTTTCTGCGACTTCGAAGCCTATGCCGGGCAGCTCGAGCGTAAGCTCGTGCGCTGTCCCGTGTGCGACAGCCCCGACGTTAAACGCCTCTACACCGGCTGCTCCATCCAGGCCCGTCCGTCGGGGAACGCGGAAACAGGCGCTCCCACACCGAACATATTCGAAGCGATCAGGCAGTTCCGCCGTTACGTGACCATGAACTTCGAGCACGTTGGCCCCGCCTTCGCCGAAACCGCGCGCGCCATCCATTACGGACAGGAGCCTGAGCGCGCTATTTACGGCGAGTCCACCCCCCGGGAAATCAGGGAATTGGGCGAAGAGGGGATCGGCGTCCTGCCGGTCCCGGACATAGACAAGCTGGAGAATTGAATCCTCACAGGAAGCCGTTCGCCCTGAACCAGTCGAACGCGTCGTCGATCATCGCGCCCACGGGCGTGATTTTGTAGCCAAGCTCCCGCACCGCCTTCGAGGAGTCGTAGAACGCCATCACCGACATGTAGCGCGCCATCCCCGGATCGACCTCCGGAGGCTTCCCCGTTATGCGCGAGAGCGCCTGGCACAGGTACCCGTAGGCGGTGAAGATTTTAGGGGACATGGTGAGCCCTGGCGCGTGCTTCCCGAACTTCTGCGCGATCTTCTCGAAGAGATCCCTGTAGGTGATGTTCTCACCGGCGCAGATGTAGCCCTCCCCGCCGCGGCCCTTCTTCACCGCGGCGATGTGCGCGCGCGCCACCTCGCGCACGTGGGCGAAGCTCGCCCCTCCCGGAGGGCATGCGGGCACCTTCCCGTCGCGCAGTTCGAAGAAGAGGCGCCCGTACTGCAGGGTGAAATCGTAGGGCCCCATCATGCTGCCGGGGTAGATCACCACCACCTTGAGCCCGTTCCCGTTGTATTTGCGCACCAGGTGCTCGCCCTCGCGCTTGGTGTCGGCGTAGTTGTAGCCGGTGCCGCCGTAATTGTAGTCGGGCCACGACTCGTTCGCGATCCCGCCGGGCGCGTAGCCCAGCGCGTCCACCGTGCTCGTGTGCACCAGCGTCTGCACGCCGTGCCTGAGGCAGGCCTCCGCGACGTTCACGGGGCCCTGGGTGTTGATGCGGCGCTGGCGGTCAAAATACTTATTCCACCACGAGGTGTCCCCGGCCACGTGGAAGACCGCGTCCACCCCCTTCACGGCGCGGTCCACGTCGCGCGCGTCGGTCACGTCGCCAAAGGCGGTCTCTATGGGTAGATCGCGGATGTATGCGTCGTTTGACCCGGGCAGGCCAAAGGCGCGCACCTTCCATTTCTGGCGCACCAGCTCGTGCACGAGATTGGCCCCCAGGAACCCGGTCGCGCCGGTCACGAGACATTTCATGTTGGACCCCCACGTCTTCTATTTTTGTCGCCGATTGACGAACCGCACGCTCGGCGCTCCCCGGCCCGGAATCGGGACAGGCGTCCATGCGCCGCCGTAGGCACCCATCCGGGATGCCTCCCGTACCATGTACTGATCGGAATGCGATGGCCCTGAAATGCGGAAGAACTGCGAGTGACGCCTGTAACCGAACGTATCCTGCCTGGAGAACCCGGAAAAACTCTCCCCGCTACTCCCTGTTATGCATGTAGCTTATGAGCGAAATCACGATATACGCGACGGGGACCACGATGTTCATCCAGTAGCCAAGGAGTATCCGGTGCGGCTCGGCCTTGGTGAGCTCGTGCGCGAGCGGGAGGTAGATGACCCAGAAGAGGTAGTACGCGCTGATTCCCACGCGGACGTATATGCGGAAGCGGTGCGGGTAGTACAGGGACGCGATCATCACGGCCACGACGCCTATCATGTACACCGCGAGCGGATTGTTGATATTATAGTTAGCCTCGAAGATGTAGAAGTCGGCTATGGGCAGCACGACCGCGAAAAACGCCGGGAAGGTATTGAGCGCGACGAATTTTTCGAGGAAATCGAGCTCCAGGAATTTTTCCCATAGAAAGGTGAAAAGCCTCACCGCGAGGTCGAACAGGTAGAGCACGAGGTCGTAGATCTTGGAGATCCCCCATGCGAAAACGTCGGTGATATCGCGGAACAGCCCGCGCAGCGCGTATGTGTTCATGCTTCGAGGTCCAGGAATTGGGTATCTTCCGGGAAAACGAACCGGACGGGATATTCATCCACCACCCGCCTCATTTTGTCAAGCTGCTCACGGGTAGACGCGCCGGGTTCCGGGTACACGTGCGTCACGTACACGACCGGCGGGAGCGCGCCGCCCTCGAGGAGCTCCAGGACATTGCCGGTGTTCAGGTGGCCGGGATAGGCGTCGTCGCCGGTGATGCCCCACTCCATCACGGCGAGGCTTGCCCCCGCGCACAGCCGCGCGATCCCGTCGCACATACCGGTGTCCCCGGTGACCGCGATGCGCTTCTCCCCGGCCTCGATCAGGTAGCCCGTTGAAAACTCGCCGTGCGCGAGCCGGTGGGCGGTGATACGGAAGAACGATCCCTCATACGCCTCGCCGTCCCCCATTTCCAGGAGCTTCACCGGAAAGGGAACCGGGTAGTCGCCCATGAACGGCAGGAGCCTTTGCTCGTAGAAGTTCCCCAGGCCGTGAGGGCCTCCCAGCACCAGCGGATCAAGCCTTCGCCCGGTGCGGTCCCACATTTCGCCCCATAATAAATCCGGGAGCCCCGAAACGTGGTCCACGTGGAAGTGGGTGAGGAATATGGCCGACAGGTTTTTATAGGAGAACGCGGGATGGTTCACCCTGGACAGCTGGTGGTACGCGCCCCCTCCAAAGTCGATGCAGAAGACCTCCTCGCCGTTCGAAAGCGCGAGGGAAGATGGATTGCGGGGCGTTGAGTTGCAGGTGCCGGTCCCCAGGAACGCGAGCGTGACGGGCATGGTTCCCTCCTTGAGCATATGATGGAAAATCCCGGCATGTAAAACAGAACCCCTCCCTTGATGGGAGGGGCCAGGGGAGGGTGAGAGCATTTCACCCCCACCCAGTCATCGATGTACACGGATGTACGAATGCCGCGGAGGACACGGATGTCCGTGAGCGGCCCCCGTCAAGGGGGAGGTATTAAGGATCGAGCGTTTACTGGTTGCCCAGCTTCTTCTCGATCTTGGGCTTCATGGCGTCCATCATGGACTTCGCCGCATCGGAGCCGGCCTTGGTGTCGCCGCCCTTCGATTCTTCCATCTTCGCCTTGGCGTCGCCGGTCGCCTTGTCGGCCTCGGCCTTGGTGGAATCCTTGATGTCGCCTATCATCTTTTTGTCGGAATCCTTCTGATCCTGGACGCGCTGCTTGTCGCCGCTCTTCTGGTCCTCGATCAGCTTCTTGTTTGCCTCACGCTGATCCTCGACGGCCTTTTTTATTTCCTCTCTCTGCTTGCGCATCTTTTCCCAGATCTCTTTCTTCATCTCGCGGATCTCGGAGAGGATCTTCATCTTGCGCTTCTTGTCGTCGGAGAGCTGCTTCTTGACCATGCCCTTGCCTTTCTCGACGTCGACTTCCTCGTCCTTGTTGACGACGAGCGCCTTGTCGTCGGGCTTGGTGTTGTTCTTCACCTCGACGGCGCCGTCGGCGACCGCCACGTTACCCTTCCCGTCTTCTTCCGTCAGGAGGAACTCCGTTCCGCGCACACCCGCCGTCGTCGTGGGCGATTTCACGTCGAAGGAATCCCCCTTCGCGAGCTTTGTGGATATCTTGGAGAACATCTGTCCCTTTTCAATGTAGAGGGAGGTCTCCTCGTTATTGTTCGCCACGTAAGTAGCGAGCGATTTCACTTCGACGACGGTGCTGCCGGTGACCTTTATCGCGTTTTCACCGAAGTAGATCTCCACGCTGGAATTCTCGCCAACGGACTTGATCTTCATGCCCTGCTTGACCGCGTCCTCGACCTTGGCCTTTTCCTCTTTCCCGTCCTTGACCAGGAACACGTCGCCCACCACGAAGTTGACCACGCCCTCGCGCTCAACCTTTTCCTTTGCCTTGTCCTTGGAACACCCGGCCATGGCAAACACGAACGCGCCTGCTACCGCCACTGCAAGAATGCGCTTCATGAGACCCTCCTGTACTTATCGCTAGTAAGTTCTTTCCGTTCCACGTCTGGTGCAAGGAGGCTATCCCCGCGAGGGGGCAGCGTCAAGCATTAATTATCCCCGTGCGGGAAGGCGCAGCGAGCCCGTCGGGAAGGCCGTGCAGAGCTCCTTCACCTGGGACTTCACGCGCGCGAGCACCGCGTCGTCGTCCATCGCGTCCACGATGTCGCCGATGAGGCTGCCCACCTTTTTGAATTCGTCGGCGCCCAGGCCGCGCGTGGTGAGCGCGGGGCTTCCCAGGCGGATGCCGCTGGTGACCATGGGAGACTTGTCGTCGAACGGCACGCCGTTCTTGTTGCAGGTGATGCCCGCCGCCTCGAGCCGGTTCGCGACGTCGCGCCCGTTCAGGTTCTTGTTGCGGAGGTCGACCAGCATGAGGTGGTTGTCGGTGCCGCCGGACACGAGCTTGAAGCCGCGGGAGAGAAGCGCGGTCGCGAGCGCCTGCGCGTTCGCGATCACCTGGGCCGAGTAGTCCCTGAACGCGGGCTCGATCGCCTCCTTGAAGGCGACGGCCTTCGCCGCGACGGTGTTCATAATGGGACCCCCCTGTATGCCGGGGAAGATGAACTTGTTCATGACCGCCTCCTGCGCCGCCTTTGCGAGGATGACGCCGCCGCGCGGTCCGCGCAGGGTCTTGTGGGTGGTCATCGTGACGTAGTCCGACACCGGCACGGGCGAGGGATGGTGTCCCGTGGCGACCAGTCCCGCTATGTGTGCGATGTCCACCAGGAGAATCGCGCCCACGCTGTCGGCGATCTCGCGGAACTTCGCGAAGTCGATCACGCGCGGATAGGCGGATGCGCCGGCGATGACGACCTTTGGCTTGTGCTCCTTCGCGACGCTCGCGGCCATCTGGTAGTCGATGAGGTTCGTATCCTGCGTGACGCCGTAGGACACCACCTTATAATAGAGTCCGGAGAAATTGACAGGAGAGCCGTGTGAGAGGTGCCCGCCGTGGGAGAGGTTCATCCCCATGAAAGTGTCGCCCGGCTTGAGGACCGACATGAGAACCGCCATGTTCGCCTGCGTGCCGCTGTGGGGCTGGACGTTCGCGGAGTCGGCGCCAAAGATCTTCCTGATGCGCTCGATCGCGAGGACCTCGACCGCGTCCACGTGCTGGCAGCCGTTGTAGTAGCGCTTTCCCGCGTAGCCCTCGCTGTACTTGTTGGTCATCGTGCACGACGACGCCTCGAGCACCGCCTGAGAGGTATAGTTTTCCGAGGCGATGAGGATGAGCGATTCCTCCTGCCTCCGGTTTTCGCTCTCGATTATCCCGAAGACCTCGGGATCGGCCGTCTTCAAAAATTTGTCGCCCTTCAACGCTGTCATCGCGGCACCTCCATGCGTATTCTATGCCGCAAACCTATTCACCGGAAGCGCCGCGCTGTCAACAAAAAATCCGCGGTGGAGAACTTTACGGGGATGGGGAGATGAAAGACAAACGGCGATGGAAGAGATGAAGAATGGGGTGAGCTCCTATTCCTCGGCTTTTCGATCGCAAGTACAAGTTTTATGAGCCTCGATACCGGACAGGATTTCTCATCCCGGATCCAGGATTCAAATTGACGGGTGGAAATCAAAATCCTTATCCCCCTCATCTCTTCAATCCCCGCATCTCCCACTCTTACACGCCATTTCCTTGTTCGTGCTTTTCTATTGACACCTCGCGCATCGGCACCACCATGTACGCACACCGGAGGTACGCCGCATGGAATTCAAGGAAACCCGCCCCCTCTACCTGCTCGCCGAAATCGCGTCGATTCTCAGGAGCCCGAACGGCTGCGCCTGGGACCGCGCACAGACCTCCGTGACCCTGCGCCCCTACCTGATCGAGGAGGCCTACGAGCTCTACGAAGCGATCGGTGGCGGGGACCCGGCCGAGATCAGGGAGGAGCTGGGCGACCTCATCTACCAGGTGTACGCGCACGCGCAGATCGCCTCCGAGGCGGGACAGTTCACGATCGACGACGTGGCGCAGGGGATCGTGACGAAGCTCATAGGGCGCCACCCCCACGTCTTTGGCGACGAGACCGCACACACCGCCGACGAGGTGACCGACAAGTGGGAGAGGATCAAGAAGAAGGAGAAGGCCCACCGCGAATCCATACTCGACGGCGTGCCCGCGAGCCTGCCGGCACTCCTCAAGAGCTACCGCGTCCAGCAGAAGGCCTCGCGCATAGGCTTCGACTGGGAGCGCATCGACGGCGTCGTTGACAAGCTCGACGAGGAGGTCGCCGAGTTCAAGGAGGCGCTTGCGCGCTCCCCCAAGGGTAGTCCCGAGATCGAGGAGGAGATGGGCGACATGCTCTTCACGCTGGTGAACATCGCGCGCTTCGCGGGCGTTAACCCCGAGGACGCGCTCGCGCGCACCGTGAACAAGTTCATGGCGCGCTTTCGCTTTGTGGAAAAGGAGGCGGCGGCGCTGGGGCGCACCCTCGAGGAGATGGACCTCGAGGAAATGGACGCGCTCTGGGAACGTGCCAAGCACGCGGCCATATAAAGAGCAGGGAGAACGCCCGCAAGCGGTTCGGCCCCCCTCCGCCGCCGCTGCGAAAAGACATTGACTTTTCTTGATTCATCCCCCTTATAATGGAATGTTCGCCACAGCCTGCCGGGGGTATGCAATGAAGAAACGTTCTCCTCAACGTACGACCCGCACGAAGGCGCCCGACGAGAGCACACGGAGCGCTTTTTTTGCCGACGTGTTCGAGAACGCACAGGACGCGATCATGATCCTGAGGGGAAACCTGTTCGTCGACTGCAACCGGAAGACCCTCGATCTGTTCGGCTGCACGCGCGAGGAGCTCATCAACCAATCCCCGGAAAAATTTTCACCGCCCCTTCAACCCGACTGCAAGAATTCCCACGACAAGGCAAGGGAGATGATCGAGCGGGCCGCCTCCTCCGGCTCACATATCTTCGAGTGGCGGCACATGAAGACAAGCGGGGAGGTGTTCGACGCCGAGGTGTACCTGCGCCCGTTCAAGATAGGCAGGAAGCGCTTCCTGCAGGCCACCGTGCGCGACATCACCGAGCGCATCGCGGTCCAGGATGCACTAAAGAGCTCCATGGAGAAATACCGCTTCCTGATCGAAAACATCAATGACATAATCATGATCGTGGACGCCAGGGGGAAAATTGCATATTCGAGCCCTGTGGCCGGACGACTCACAGGTTATTCGGAAGATGAGCTCGCGGGCAGGCCGGTGCTCGACTTCATCCATCCCGGGGATCTTGATCTCGCGCGAAAGCGCATGACGGAGGTCATCTCCGGCGCGATCGAATCGGCGCAGAGCGCGTACCGCATCCGCACCGCGAGCGGCGAATACCGCTGGTTCCAGACGAGCTCACGAACCTCCGTCGGCCTTGACGGCGGGCGCACGGCGACTGTGGTCCTTTCGGACATCACCGAAAAAAAGCGCGCGGACGAGGAGGCGGTGCTGAACAGGGACAAGTTCGAAAAGGCGTTCTATTCGACGCCGGCCATCAGCGCGATAAGCGATATCGACACGGGCCGCTACATCGAAGTGAACGATTCATTCGTTCGGTTCTACGATTTGCCGCGCGAGCAGACGATAGGAAAGACGTCTCTGGAGCTTGGCCTCTGGATGAATCCCGGCCGACGGGAGGAGATCGTCAGGGCGCTCAGAGAAAGGGGCGGTCCCGTCACACTGGAAGTAGATGTAAAAATGCGTGACGGAAGCCTGCGGAACCTGCTGTTTTCGGTCGATACGGTCACCTACAACGACGGGAAGACCTACCTTCTCACATCCGCGGTCGACATCACCGACATCAACCGCGCGCAGCGTGAACTGCTCGAAAGCCAGGAGCGCCTGAGCACGCTCATCAACGCCATGCCCGACATAGTCTGTTTCAAGGACGGCCAGGGGCGCTGGCTTGAGGCGAACAAGTTCGACCTGGAACTTTTCCAGCTAGAGGGAGTCGACTACAAGGGGAAGAAGGATTCCGATCTTGCGCCCTTCAGCCCGTTCTATCGCGAGGCCTTCCTCACCTGCGAGGAGACGGACGAAGCCGCCTGGAAGGCGGGAGGGCCGAGCCGCGGGGACGAGGTCATTCCCCGACCCGACGGCCCCCCGATGACGTTCGACATAATCAAGGTGCCCACGTTCGATCCCTCGGGCGCGCGCAAGGGACTCGTCGTGGTGGGCCGCGACGTCACGGAGCGCAAGCGCATCGAGAAGCTGCTGCGCCTCCAGCGCGACCTCGCGATAAAACTCAGCAGCGAGGAAGACTTGTCGACGGCGCTCGACAGGGTGCTGGAAACCACCCTCATGGTGGAAAACTTCGAATGCGGCGGCATCTACCTCATGGACCCAAAGTCAGGCGGACTGAATCTCACTGCGTCACGCGGGCTTTCCGAGGGCTTCATGAAACTGGAGTCTTTTTTCCCCGCCCATGCTCCCAACACGCAGCTTGTCATGAAGGGAGAACCCGTATACCAAAGCTATGCGCAGCTCATCGAACGGTTGACCGGCGGCCCGCTAAACGGCGTGCGCAGGGAAGAGGGACTCACCGCGCTTGCGGTCATTCCGTTCAAGCACGGCGAAAGCGTAATCGGGTGCCTCAACCTCGCCTCACGGACGATCGACAGCATCCCGCAGTTTTCGCGCGATGCGCTGGAATCGATAGGCGTGCAGGTGGGAAGCGTCACAGGCCGGTTACGCGCCGAACAGATAATCCGGGAGTCCCTCGCGGAAAAGGAGATGCTCCTTAAAGAGATACATCACCGCGTGAAGAACAACATGCAGATCATCTCGAGCCTGCTGCAGCTGCAGATTTACCGGCTCCACGACGCCAGGGACCAGGAGCTCATAACCAATCTCCAGAACAGCGTGCGCAGCATGGCCCTGGTCCACGAGCGTCTCTACCGCTCCGAGAGCATGGCGCGGATTCACATGGCCCCTTACATCCGCGACCTCACCGGCGAAATGCTCCAGTTCAATCCCATCGCCCAGCGCGTGGGCTTCTCCATGCAGGTCGACGATGTGCTCCTCGCCATCGACGAGGCGGTGCCGTGCGGCCTCATCCTCAACGAGCTCGTGACGAACGCTCTCAAGCACGGGTTCAGCGAAGGGAGGACGGGAACCATCCTGGTCAGGTTCCGCATGGATGAGGGAATGCGCGTCCTGACCGTGCGTGACGACGGCGCGGGCATACCCGAGAGCGTCAACCTGGATACCCCGTCCTCGCTCGGCATGAGGCTGGTAAACGCGCTCGTGAAACAGCTGTCCGGAACCATGCAGGTGAAACGGTCCGCGGGCACATCCATCGAAATCCGCTTCTGAGCGCGCCGTCGTTCACCGCTCGCCGCGTATCGCCGCGCCCAGCGCCTCCAGGCGCGCGTAGATGCTCTCCATTTCACCCTCGCCCAGCGCGCCCGCCCCGTAGCGGCAGGCGTAGATGCGCGCGCGCAGATCGTTGAGGGCCGTGCGCGCTTCCCCTCCCTGAGGCATGACACCCGCCAGCAGCGCCAGGTCGTCGGCCATGCCCTGTGCGGCCTTGAGGAACGCGGCCCGGTCATCGCGACGCATGGCCGCCAGCATCTCGCGCTCGTTTTTCAGCGCGGCAGTGCCCGGTGCTGTGCGGGGTGAGCCCGCCGCGTGGGACGGCGCGCCGGGCGTTTTACGGGACTTCCCGCGCAGCCGCACCATGGTGATGCCAAGCGCGATGAGGGCGCCCACCCCGAAGGCGATCCCTCCTATGAGCGGCAGGCTGAGCGGCAGGTCTCCCCCGGCGGCTTCTTTCACGGCGCGCCTGCGCGGCGACGAGCCCTCCTTCACCTCGAAGGACACCGGATCTGAGCGCGCGGTCTCGAACCGGCCGGAGGCGGGATTGTAAAAGGAAATCGAAAACCCGGGATGCTTCACGGTCCCCGGCTGTTCGGGCACCAGGGTGAAGGCGAACGCGCGCTCGCCCTGGACCCTGTTTCCCGTTATGCGAAACTTTTCCTTCCCTTCCTCGAAGAGGACCTTGATGCCGTCCTGTTCGGGGCCCTGGGGCTTCGAAAGCGTGAGGAGGTTGCCCGTCCCCTTCACCGTCACCTTCACCGGCTTTTCGTCGAAGGCCACGATGGCGTCCTTTTCGTACTCGGCGGTGACGGTGAACGCGCCCACGTCCCCGTGGAATGAGTCCGGCCTTCCCGCGTCGGGGAGTCGTTCCACGGCGATCGTGTGCGCGGGAAACTGCAGGCCCTGCGTGCGCCCGCCAAATGATGTCCAGCCTTCCCGTGCGACCTCCACCTTGAGGTCTCCCAGTTCGGTCCTGACGAGAACCAAGGGATTCTA
>CALMJO010000630.1 GCA_937864375.1 uncultured Spirochaetota bacterium | reverse complement strand
ACCTCGACGACGAGCAGGTGAAGCGCAACATGGAGCTCAAGGCGCTCACGCGCGCGGTCCTCTCGCAGCTAAAGATGCTCTCCGAAAACAACCCGCTCTTCACCGAGGAGATGAAGCTCACCATGGTGAACGTCGACGAGCCCGGTAAGATCGCCGACTTCGTGACATCGATCCTCAACCTTGAAAAGAGCGAGTACCAGGACATACTCGAGACCATCAACGTGAAGAAACGCCTCGAAAAGGTCCTGAGGCTTTTACAGAAGGAACTGGAGGTTCTTTCCATCCAGAAAAAGATCCAGAACCAGATCAACGACAAGATCGACAAGCAGCAGCGGGAATACTACCTGCGCGAGCAGCTCAAGGCGATCAAGCTCGAGCTCGGAATGGAAGAGGACGAGCGCACGAGGGAAATCCGCGAGATGCGCAAGAAGCTCGAGGGGCTCGGTCTCAAGGGTGAGCCCCTTGAGAAGGCGGAGGAGGAGATCGAGAAGCTAGCCCTGATGGACATGAACACGTCCGAATACAGCATAACCCGCAACTACCTGGACATGCTTCTAGCCCTTCCGTGGAAGCAGAAAACAGAAGACAGCCTTGACATCGTGCGGGCCGAGAAAATTCTCAACCGCGATCACTACGCGCTCGACGACGTGAAAAAGCGCATCCTCGAGTTTCTTGCCGTGCGCAAGCTCAAGCCCGACGCGCGCGGTTCCATCATCTGCCTGATCGGCCCTCCAGGCGTGGGAAAAACCTCCATGGGCCAGTCGATCGCCAAGGCGCTCAACAAGAAATTTTTTCGAATGTCGCTGGGTGGCATGCGCGACGAGGCCGAGATCAAGGGCCACCGCCGCACTTACATAGGCGCCATGCCGGGAAAGATCATCCAGGGCATCAAGATCTGCAAATCGCGCAACCCGGTGTTCATGCTGGACGAGATAGACAAGCTGGGAGTGAGCTTTCAGGGCGATCCCGCGTCGGCGCTCCTGGAGGTGCTTGACCCGGAGCAGAACGCCGATTTCCGCGACCACTACCTGGACGTTCCCTTCGATCTTTCGGACGTATTCTTCATTACGACCGCCAACACGCTGGATACGATCCCGCCGGTGCTTGCCGACCGCCTGGAGATCATCCGGCTCTCGGGCTACATAACCGAGGAGAAATATGAAATCGCGCGGCGCTACCTGATCCCCAAGCAGCTGGTGAGGCACGGGCTCCAGCGCCCCGCGCTCCAGGTCGATAAAAAGGGACTTACCTACATAATAAACGGGTGGTCCCGCGAGGCCGGCGTGCGCACCCTCGAGCGGAATATCGAGCGCATCTGCCGTAAACTGGCCTCGATCGTCGCGCGCGAACAGGCCTTGAAGACCGGACCCATCACGCAGGAAACCATCCGAGAATACCTTGGCCCAGAAACTTTCATCGACGATGAGATCACGAAGATCGTGAAACCGGGCATGGTAGTGGGGCTCGCATGGACGTCCTACGGGGGCGCCACCCTCCTCATCGAGGCGCTCGCCACCGATCAGACGAAGGGAGGCACCCTCAAGCTTACGGGCCAGCTGGGTGAAGTGATGAGTGAATCGGCAAACCTTGCCTTCAGCTATGTTCAGCATCTCCTTCGCGAAGACGAGAAAGCGAAAAAGCTTTTCCAGTCGAGCACGCTCCACCTTCACATACCCGCCGGGGCGACTCCCAAGGACGGCCCCTCGGCGGGCATAACCATGGCATGCGCCATGTATTCGCTCATCACCGGGAAGATCGTGAAGCCCGGTCTTGCCATGACCGGGGAGCTCACGCTAAGCGGCAAGGTCTTCCCGGTGGGCGGAATCAAGGAAAAGGTCATCGCCGCGAGGAGGGCGGGCATAAGGGAAATCATCATGCCTTCGCAGAACGAAAAGGACCTTGCCGAAATACCCGCATACGTCAAGAAAGGCTTGAAATTTCACATGGTAGGCGATATTAATGATGCAATCGCGCTCGCGTTCGGAAAAAATACAAAAAGGAGCCTCTGATCATGATAATAAAAAACCTGATGGAAGACATCGTCACCAGCATGGTCAAGGAAGTGCTGAAAAAGGATTCGAGCATCCCGCGGTCGGAAATTTATGAACAGGACATCATCGCATACGTCCTCAACCGCGTCCCTCCTCGCTACATCACCAGCGAGCGCGGCATCATACACGGCAAGATGGACAGCCGCTTCCATTTCCAGCAGCGCACCGACATCCTCTTCCTTATCCACGAAGCGATCGACAACATAAAGAACCGTCGCACGACCATCGCCCATTCCAACTATGACGAGATAATCCGGAAGAACCGGTTCCTGCCTCACATCATGGGCGAGGTCCTCGAGGAAACCACCTTTTCGATAATCCCCGACGTCGAGGTGACCCTGACGCTTAACGGAAAAATAGTATCCATGATCGATGACGGCTGGAAAAATCCGTTTCTTACGAATAAGTCGACCAAGGGATATTACCATTTCTGGCCCGTCGTCGAAGAGGGCGACCTGGAAGACAAAAAGGAGCTCACCCTGAAGACGGTATTCAAGCATCCCAAATTCAAGGAGAAAAAGCTCGAGTTTTCCGTACGGATCATGGACAGCATCAATCTCTATGAATCAAGAATCATACCCATAGCGCTGCTCCAGATAAAGGATGGGGCCGACATATCATTTCTTTACGAGTGATGCCATGCGCACCGTCACTACCTTCGTACTTGCCGTCGCATGCGTAGTTGCCGTCTCCGGGGATTCTTTTGCCCAGATCAAGGGAACGACCATGGGCGGCCTCACCACCGTGGTTTCCGACGGAGCCTTCGATGCCGCGAGGAATCCCGCGCTCCTTGGTCTCCAGAAATCCCCCCACGCGTTCGCGGCATACGGCAAGTACCGCCCCTATTACAGCACGGACTTCGACCTTAAAAACGACAGTATGTCCATCAAGCGCGGCGAGCCGGAGACGATGACCTTTGGCGGAATCATGGCGTATTCCTATTCTTCCGGATCAACTATGTTTGGAATCGCGGCGGGAGAAGCAGGCGGGGACCTGTATAATTATTCAAAGGCCAACACCAAATTCAATACTCCCACCGGGTATCTTAACAATACCGAAGAAACCCGTGAGTATAATCCCTCTCTGGTAATGTCCCTGGCATTCCCCGTTGGTGAATCAAGCTCTATCGGATTTCAGATTGCTACGACATATAATCAAAAAGCGACATCTATAACAGAAAAAACGACGTATTCTGGTAGCCCTGCCTCAACTCTGACAAAAGATAAAACAGCATATGCCCTTTCCGCAGGTGCAGGCTTTGGATATCTCTATTCGACACCCGACAGCCAGGCAGGGATACTGATTCGAAGCGGAAACGCCGAAGTCTATTATGATTCACTTGACTTCACTTACGATGACTACGCCTCGCCGCCGGGCGGTGGTGTTTTCCCTTACACATATTCCAAGTCCGACACCTCTAAAAAGCGTATCCGCTACAACGACCCTGCAAGCATCGCCGTGGGAGGCTACAAGCGCTTCACGCCGCTGTTCGCGTGCGCCTTCGAGAGCGTGTATACCCTCGTAAGCGCCTATCCTTCAAAGAACCTGGACGACGTGGAAAGCGAAATTGACTCGGATGTCATCGATATCAAGCTCGTGAAAACCTATTCAAGGACGAGGGAGAAGATCGATTTTAAAGGGGGCATCGAGCTGAACTTCCTGCCGCAGCTCTCATGCACCCTGGGCGCCGGGTATTCGTATACGGAGATGTCCACGAGATCGGGTTCAGGCGGTTCGGGCAGCTCGCGGTCCCGTACAACACTGGAAATACTGTATTCCTCGCTCGGAATCCATTACTCGATGAGCGAAAAGACCGTTCTTACGCTCACGGTTTTCTTTGCCGATGTAAAGGGATCATTTGACATAGAGGAAAGCAATTTCGGGTTTTCGGCCGATGCTCCTACCAGGTTTTTCGACACGGGCCTGGGCGTGACCACGAAGTTCTGATCCTTCACATTACCTGCCTGAGGAACTTGAGCACGCGCTGGTACACCCTGTGCGAGCCTTCCCCGTTGACGATGCCGTGCCTCTCCGCAAATAACCTGCACAACTCCTTGTCGGTGCATCCGATTCTGTCGAAGATCTCCAGACCGCTTACGGGATTCACCACCGGATCCTGTGAGCCCTGTATAATATAGGCGGGTATGCAAAGCTCCGGCAGGTTGTCGTCCACGATCTTCATGAGTTTTTCAAGCTGGGCGACCCCGTGGACGGGATTACGGAAGTAATTGATGTGCTGGTTCTCCGGCGTATTCGATACGAACTCGAGTTTACCCTTCTGCACATGAAGCTTGTCCAGGAAATTGTTCCAATGCACGATGGTGGAGGCCAGCTTCGATGCGATGTTCTGAACCTTGAGGGGCGCATTGATCGAGATTATGCCCGCAAATCTGTCTTTCTTGTTCGCCGCCTGAAGAAGCGAAAGCCCCGCCCCGGTGGAGAAACCCACGATCACCATTTTTTTTACGGTGTTTTTTAGAACCACGTATCCCCGGTTAACCGATTCGTACCATTCCTCCCATATCCGCTCCTGGAGGTCCTCAGGCGCCGTTCCATGTCCCCTGAGCCTGACCCCGTACACGGTGTATCCCCGGTCGTAGAGGAACTCACCGAGCTTTCGCATCTCTTCCGGCGCCGCCATGTACCCGTGCACCAGGAGAACGCCCCTGGACGCGAAGAAGCGCTTGAAAAAAAACGGACGCCCTATGCCGGGGGGCTTGCTCTCGTCGTCCTTGAAATATCGCTTGTAATCGCGCTCAAATATGTCCCTGTCCAGTTCCAGGTAACTTTTCCGCATCCTCCTGCGCAGCAGGCACCCTGGAATGCGCATCACGCCGTCAAGACAGCGCACTACGCTTTCCAGCGGTTCGATCTCATTGCACAGGACCTCCACGATGTTGTCCTGGCGCACGGTGTGAAATTCATACGGTCTGGAAAAGCGTCCTCTGTTCTTGTAGATGTAACCCTGCTCCTCGGAAATCAATCCGTCGGATTTTGCGACATCCATGAAGCTCACGAAGCGCGCATGCAGATCGTCCGTGAGAAGATAGCTCTGTTTCATCTTGAGCGTCGTATGATGGGACTGTATCGCCACCGCCTGTATGCGGTCAATGGCGAGATAGGCCCTGTTCTTGAAGTCGTCCACCCGGATCCTTTTTTTGCGATAGCGCTGCAGGATATACGCGAAGATATGATCGTGGTTCACTGTGGTCATCCCGTAGATCGCATCCATGTACCGGTACATGAGGCTCAGGGCCTCGCGGCTGAAATGGAGGTCGGCCTTGATTTCCATGGGGTTCAGGTAGAGCTTTTCGTTCCTGATCGTTTTTTGCACGGAGCCGGAGGCAAGGTAATCCTTCACGGCAATGGGGTGTCCGATGTTGATGTCGATGTCGACCCCCTCGGTAATCATGGTGCCCTCTACCTCGAGCTCCTCCTCGATCCTCTCCGGGAGCTTCTGCACGAAGTGATGCACCAGCCGGTTGATCGCATTGTTCCGCGCGCGGACGGGAAAATAGGTGATATTGACAGGGACGATGTGCGTTTCCTGGCTTATTATCTTTTCAATTTCATTCAGGGAGCCAAGCTCAAAATAATCGATGTACTCCTGCAGATCAGTATGCCTGCTCGCCTCGTACAGATGTCTTATCTTACTTCTATAAAACTCGGCCTGCAGCGCCAGGAGGCCCGAACCGGTATGAGGCGGTCTCCTGATGCCGGTGTTGTAGATCATGTACTTGCCCTTTTCGACGAGCTTCTTGTCCTTTATCATCTGCCCCTCGGGGAAGACCATAACCGAATAATCCCCGCGCAGCAGGGCCCCTATCATCCTGCGGTCCCTGTCCGGGTCTCTGGTGGAGATGGCGCCCACCTTGGTCATGAACGTACCGAACGCCCCGGAGAAGAAGCTGTAGTGCGCCATGGACAGGGTGTTTTTTCCCGTAAGCTTGTGCAGCATGTAGGGCATGACGAAGGTTTCAAGACGCGTAAAGTGGTTAATCACGTATATGGACGGCTGCTTCGTGATCCGGTCCTCGTCATGAACGCGCACATCGGCCCTCGAGAACTTGAGCAGCGCGTCGATTGCCAGCTTGGCGATCTTGAGCAAGAAATTTGAAGGCTCCATAGTTCCCCCTCGCTGAAACTGGGCGGTCTGTTCAGAAGCGACCGTTCCTGTAATCTTCGAGTATTGACGCATGGTCAAAGGCCATGTCCGCCGGAATGGCCGAAAGCGCAAACACGCCGGCCTTCCCCGCGTCATCGGCCGCGACGGGAATTCCCGAGGCGCGTGCGATGAAGACGGTGCTGATGGTATGCTGCCGGGGATCCCTGCGCGGATCCGAATACGTGTGAAACTGCCTCACGATCTCAACATCCAGGCATGTCTCCTCGCGCGCTTCGCGCACTGCCGCTTCCTCGAGCGTCTCGCCATAATCCACGAACCCTCCGGGAATGGCCCATCCAAGCGGAGGATTTTTCCTGTAAATCAGCACCACCGCCTTCTCCGCGCCTGCGCGGATTTCTCCCGCTGGCTCTATCTCGATTATTATATCAACCGTAGGCACTGGATTCCGGTATTTTTTCATGAGCGCCCTTCCTCACGCATTGAATCGTTTTACCATGGTGACTTCGCTTCCCCCCCTGTCAAACGAGAGGTCGAACACGTTCCTGACCAGCTGCAGTCCAATCCCGTGGTGCGTCCTGACAAACTCGTCGTCGACACGCCCGCTTTCCGGTTCAAGGTACTTTTTCCACTCGAACCCGCCGCCCTCGTCCTTCACCACGTACACGACCTTGTCTTCGTCGAGGGTATAGGACACGTATATTTTGCGGTTCTCCAGGTACTCCCTGTTGCATTCTTTGATGAGAATGTCCCAGTAATTTCCCTTCCTGCGCTGGAGCTCCGTTTTCTTGTGGTAATCTACTTCCAGGTTACCGTGCTCCAGCGCGTTGATGAGTACCTCCTGGAGCGCCATCTGCAAAAGATAAATCTGGTTTCTTGGAAACCATCGCTCAAGGTTCCTCGTAAGCCTGAAGGACAATTGGCAAAGCTGAGCGACGTTATTATCCATGCAGTAGCTGCCCTGTTCCCGCTCAAGGTAGTTCAAGGCTATTTCGTCGCTCAGCACCATATGTCCGGAAACGAGGATATTCTGCAGCTCGCCGCCGCTGAACACGGGCTGCATGTCGAGGTTCAGCGAGATCACTCTGTCGGTTCCCCTGAATCGGAACGAATAGGTAAATGAGGTCTCCTTCCCCATGAATACATCCCTGAAACGGTCAAGAAGCACGAAGCTGAGATTGCTGTTATTTTCCTCTACCTCATTGATGAATACCGAGCGCAGCGGTTTTCCCTGCAGTTCAGACCTGCTCAGTCCCATCATTTTTTCGAACGATTGATTATAGGTGACGATCTGCCCGTACATGTTCAGCACGATGAACATTTCGTCGGTGTTGTCGATCATGAGGTTTTTCCACTTGATCTCGAACTCCTGCTTCACCATCGACAGGTTAAGCGCGGAGATGATACGAGAATAGTAACGGTGTCCGACGCAGAGCGAAGCGGTGACTGCCGCCCACAGGCACACCGCCTCGAGAATGTAATGATGATGCTCAAACGTAATGAGAGTGAAAAATCCCCAGGCTATTGCCGGGGGTATCCCGGTACAGGTTATCAGGACAGAAGGCTTGATCGATCCAGCACGCTTCCAGATTTTCATCACGGCTCGATTGTGCGCCACACGCTAGCTGCGTCCACGATGCTAGCAGCGCCGTGATGAAGAATCAAGAATATTTCAAACGAGAATGAGCGTCCTCGTTTTTTTCTGAAGGCCAAGATAATGCTCGTAGGACACCCGGAGCGCCCGCACGGCCTCCTCGGGCGATTCGAACACCGGGATCCGGTGTTCGGTCCGTACGGAGATAATCCGCTCTACCGCGTTTGGTATGTAAATCGCCGCCGGCTTGTCGTAGGTGCGGCAGATGGCGCCAAATTCAGCTATGGCATCTATCACTACCTGCTGCCACACGTTCGGGATGGCCAGCAGCGCGTCTACCTCGTCCGAGGAGAGTATGATCTCGAATATATCGGTGAACGCCTGCTTCGAGAGGGTCAAACCAAGGTCAATGGGATTGCTCGCGTTGAAGAGCTTCCCGACCTTCCGGATCTTCTCCTGCGTCTCCGGGGACAGCACCGCCATCTGCATTCCCGCCTCCACCAGGATATCGGCCGTAATCCCGCCGAACGCCCCCGAATTGGTGAACACGACCACGCGGTTTCCCTTGAGAAGGGGCATGTGGGTGAAAATCTTGGGCAGTGTATACAGCTCGCCGATCTCCTTGAGCCGCACGATCCCTGCCTGGCGGCATGCATGGTCCAGGATCACGTCGTTATTCGCCATGCCGGCCGTGTGAGAGATGGCCGCGCGCGATCCCTCAGCCGTTCGTCCCACCTTGAACAGGAGGATGGGCTTCTCGATCCGCTTCGCGGTCTCGATGAGCTTGCGGCCGTTCTTTATGTTTTCCAGGTACATGCCGATCACCTCGGTGGAATCTCCGTTGAAGTACTCTACAACGTCGGACTCGTCCAGGTCTTCCTTGTTTCCGATGCTTACCATCTTGTTGACGTTCGTGACGTCCCTGCGCAGGCAGTCTATGATGAGCGCTCCCACCCCGCCGCTCTGGATCACGTAGGATACCGTGCCCGGGTGATCGAATACCTCGTCGTACATGCCGGGAACCAGGCCAAAAAAACAGCAGAAGCGCTCGTGGGCGTTCAGCGTCCCCAGGCAGTTGGGCCCCAGGAAGCGAATCCCGTATTCTTTTGCGTGGCGGTTTATTTCATCCTGAAGAAGTACGCCGTCCGTACCGGTTTCCGAAAACTCTGCGGTTTCTATCACCACATTTTTAATTCCCCTGAGCCCGCAATCCCTGATGATGTCGGGGACCGTGCGGGCCGGTGCGAGCACCACCGCGAGATCGACGGACCCGGGAAGGTTAAGTACCGATGAAAACCCGCGGGCGCCCTGTACGTCCTCGCCCTTCGTATTGACGGCGAAAATGTCGCCGTCGAAATTGATGTACTCGAGAAACCTGGTGATAGTAGACCCTATATTAAACGGAGAATTTGAGGCGCCGACCACGACGATCGACCGGGGGTTGAAGAACTTGTCCATGGAGAACCTCGCCGCCTGAATGAAGTGAACCAAAATGTAATATGTTATTATTTTTTGGCAATAGAAATTACCCCGATCTTTTTCATATCATTATACAACACAACGTACTTTGTATGCAGGGGATGCTACCGTGCATTCCACTCCCGGTGATTATGTCGTCAATGCGGCCCAAATTTTATCGAGGGCGGGGACTTTAGATTGACAAAATATTATTCCATTTCTAACGTAATGAGCCTCTTACTTCCTTCTGGAAGAGGGAACCGCACTTTTACAATTTGAGAGGATCGTGATGTTCAACAAAGACAGCGAATCCATGCCCCGCACCAAACTCAAGGACCTTCAGCTCGAGCGACTTAAATGGTCAATGGCACACGCCTACAAAAACGTCGCCCATTACCGCCAGGCTTTCGACAAGGCGGGCTTCAAGCCCGAACAGTTCAAGTCTCTCGACGATATGAAACGGGTTCCGTTTCTCATGAAAAGCGAAATGAGGGCCAACTACCCCTTCGGCCTGTTCGCCGTGCCCATGGAAAAGGTAATACGCATCCATTCCTCGTCGGGCACCACCGGAAACGCGACGGTTGTCGGCTATACCAAAAATGACATCGAGGTCTGGGCCGAGGTCATGGCCCGCACCATCGCCTGCGCGGGAGGAAGCGAAAAGGATATCGTCCAGGTGGCGTACGGCTACGGCCTGTTCACCGGGGGGCTGGGGGTTCACTACGGCGCGGAGAAAATCGGCGCCACGGTCGTTCCCATTTCCGGCGGCAATACGGACCGTCAGCTCATGCTCATCAGGGACTTTGGCACCACGATGCTCGCCTGCACGCCCTCGTACGCGATCAACGTGGCCGACTACGTCGAGAAGAAAAGGCCCGACTACAAGTGGAGCGACACGAAGCTTCGCGCGGGCATCTTTGGCGCCGAGCCCTGGACTGAACAGATGCGCAAGGAGATCGAAACGCGCATGGGCATCCAGGCATTCGACATCTACGGCCTGTCCGAGGTAATAGGCCCCGGGGTTTCCTGCGAGTGCAGCGCGAAATCGGGACTCCATGTCTTCGAAGACCACTTCTTCGTCGAGATCATCGATCCCGAAACTGGCGAAATCCTGCCCGAAGGCTCATCGGGAGAAATCGTTTACACCTCCCTCACCAAGGAGGCCTGCCCGGTGATCCGCTACCGTTCGCGCGACATCACCCGCATCTATTACGATTCCTGCTCGTGCGGAAGGACCTTTGTGAAGATGGACAAGGTTTCCGGCCGCTCGGACGACATGCTTATCATCCGCGGCGTGAACGTGTTCCCGTCGCAGATCGAGGCGATTCTCATGGAGATCGAAGGAACCGAACCCCACTACCAGATCATCGTGGACCGCAAGGGCGCCATGGACGACATAGAGATCATGGTAGAGGTGAACGAGAAGATATTCTCGGACGAGGTGAAGGTGCTGACCGACCTGTCCAACAGGATCAGGCAGCGCATGCAGGGCGTGCTAGGCGTATCGGCGAAGATTACGCTGGCGGAGCCCCGCTCGATCGCAAGAAGCGAAGGAAAAGCACAGCGCGTCGTCGACAAGCGCAAGATTAAATAACCACGGAGGATGCCATGAACGTTACCCAGTTATCGCTCTTTTTGGAAAACAAGCCCGGACGCCTGCAGAGCGCCCTCAAGGTGCTCGGTGAAAACAAGATCAATATCATGACCCTCACCATCGCAGAGGTATCCGATTTCGGAATTGTACGCCTGATCGTCAACAAGCCGGCCGAGGCGGCAAAGGCCCTCAAGGAAAATAATTTTACATGCAGCACCACCGAGGTGCTCGCCCTAGAAATAGAAGACGTTCCCGGCGCGCTTGTCAAGGCCCTCGAAGCTTTCGGAAGGAACAAGCTTAACATCTGTCTCTTATACACATCTGACGCTGCCGACGAATAGAGAGGT
>CALMJO010000629.1 GCA_937864375.1 uncultured Spirochaetota bacterium | reverse complement strand
ACGTGGGGAAGGACGCCGCCAACGAGGACCGCGACAAGATCTCCAAGGCCCTCAAGGGCGCCGACATGATCTTCATCACCGCGGGCATGGGCGGCGGGACCGGCACGGGAGCGGCCCCCGTGGTCGCCGAGGTGGCGAAGGAGCATAACGCGCTCGCCGTGGGCGTCGTCACCAAGCCCTTCCGCGCCGAGGGCAAGCGCCGCATGGAGCGCGCGGAGGACGGCATCAAGAACCTCAAGGAGAAGGTGGACACGCTCATCACCGTTCCCAACGAGCTTCTCCTCAAGATCATCGACAAGAAGACGCCAATAGACGACGCCTTCAAGCTCGCCGACGACATCCTCCGCCAGGGCGTGCAGGGCATAAGCGACCTCATCATGGTCACTGGCCTGGTTAACGTGGACTTCGCGGACGTGCGCACCGTTATGCGCGAGACGGGCGACGCCCTGATGGGCGTGGGCATAGGCTCGGGCGAGAACAAGGCGGTGGACGCGACCCGCATGGCCATCGCGAGCCCGCTCCTGGAGGAGATAAGCATCGAGGGCGCCAAGGCGGTGCTCATCAACATCGCCGGCGGGAACGACCTTTCGCTGCATGAGGTGAACGAGGTGAACAACATCATCTCCAGCCTCGTGGACCCGGAGGCGAACATCATATTCGGCACCACCATAGACCCGGCGCTGGACGAGCGTGTGCGCGTCACGGTCATCGCGACCGGCTTCGACCGGAAAAAGAACATGCTCGCCCACAAGCCGGAGCCCGGACGCGACCTGGACCTGAGGACCGGGACCTCGCTCACCCTCATCGAGGGCAAGAAGGACGCACAGGGCAAGCCGGAGCGCCGCGTGCCCGTGGACAACAAGACCTTTTCCCTGGACTACGAGCGCAGGCGGCTGCGCGACAACCACCGGGAGCTCTCGAGCGAGGACCTCGAGATACCGGCGTTTTTGAGAAGGCACATGGATTAAAAGAAGACACATCTTCCCTGTTGAGATAAGGATCCCCGCGCCGTGAGAACGGCGGCGGGGTTTTTTTTCGTTTGGGCGCGCGCCGGAGCGCGGAGGTTTTCCTTTGTAGCGTTATCCGAATTCGAGGAGAAGATATGGGACAGGATTTTTTGGGAGTGCTCGCTTTACATGGGGTATTTTCAACCGATGAAGAGGGGGCTGTAGGAGACCCTGATTTGCGTAATGCCATTATTTCATTGACTTTTAATCACCGTTAGTTAGTATTTTGTAAATGGACGGTGGCCATTTTGTCCGGATATTCAGAAAAAGCGCGATTTTGGGGCGTTTGCAAATTTTATACCTCCAACCGGGAGCTTTTGGCCGGGAAAGGTCAGCTTCAAAAAGGAGCTACCTTCAGGGAAGCGGGGTTATGTCGGGGAACTGTTCCCCGGAAAGAGGACTCAGATTCCTGTATATTTATAAGTCACCTTCCGGGGACTCATGAATTTGCCCCTTTGAGGGGATAACATTATAAGCCTCCGGCTTTGCCGGAGGTCATTTAACGCCCTGGCTTTCAGGGCGATTGGCTGGTTTGCGGAATCAGGGCTTAATGAAACTGCCGGAACGTCATTTTATACATGATTAATTATTATATCTTCCGGAGATTTTTAGGATTATGAAAAAACAATGGGCGATGTTCGCGTTTATATCCATCGGGTTATTGGCCTGCTCCGGTTCCGGGGGCGACAGCAAAAGCACGTCCGTCGATGACCCGGGAATTACTTGGATCGAGGTGACAGGCGCGTCCCAGCAGGCAGAGGCAAATACTGGCTATATTGTTGATAGTGATAACCTGGTAACGATCGCGCTTCCCACAAGTATATCCATCGGCGATACGGTGCAGGTCTACGGCAGGGGCGGCGGAATCTGGAAGATATCTCAGAATGACGGGCAGGTCATTGTGCTGCATGATCTTCTGGATGTTCCATTTAAGTACACCGTTAGGGAATCTTCACGGAATTGGCGGGCTACTGCGTCATCGTCTGACGGAAGCAGGCTCGTTGCCTGTGTAAATTCCGGTTATATATATACATCGGAAGATTATGGCGCTACATGGACTTCGCAGACGAATTCCGGTTTACGAATGTGGATTAGTGTCGCGTCATCATCTGACGGAAGCAGACTGGTGGCGGGTGTTGGTAATGGTTATATTTTCACATCAGGCGACTTTGGGGTAACATGGACTTCGCAGACAAATTCCGGAAGCCGAGCCTGGTCTGGCGTAGGATCTTCAACTAACGGAAGCAGGATCGTTGCCTGTGTAAATCCCGGTTATATATATACATCGGAAGATTATGGCGCTACATGGACTTCGCAGACGAA
>CALMJO010000628.1 GCA_937864375.1 uncultured Spirochaetota bacterium | reverse complement strand
TACTGCAGGGGGTGCTTGGAACCGCGGTCATCGAGAATGGCGCGGATGCGCGCGCGCGCGGGGGCGGTGTCCGACGACTGCAGGAGGCGGAACCATCCTCCCGTCACGATGGAGTTTTCCTCCAGGTCCATGCAGCGGTAATGCGCCATGTCAGGGCGGACCTCCTGCGTTTTCATAGCGCCGTCGGCCGTTATAAGCCCGATCTTGACGAGAACGTCGGCGAAATTGCCCATGAAGGTGCCCGCGTTCATGACGATGCCGCCCCCCAGGCAGCCGGGAATGCCGGCCATGAAATCGGTCCCCTCGAGCCCCTGGTCCAGGCACCAGGCGATAAAGTCTTCCTTGAGCACGGTAGCGTCCGCGTACACCGTGCCGTCTTCCTCGCGGCGGATGGCTCCCTTCCACCCGCCGTCGGCCCCCAGCGAGAGCGTGATCCCCGGGATGCCCCGGTCTCCCACGAGGAGGTTGGAACCGCCCCCTATAACCGTGAACGGAATGCGGCTCTCCCGGATGAGCCTCACGGCGTCTCCCGCGGCCCGGGGACCGGACGGGAAGACCAGGACCTGGGCGGGTCCTCCCACCCTGAAGGTGGTATGCCCGCTCATGGGCTCGTCCCTGAGCACGGTGCCCAGCGTCGCGAGCCGCTCCAGGAGCTGATTGGGAATGGTAACCTGCATGGCCTTCCTTTCGCGAACACCATCATGAGCGCGCGGCTATTTGTCAAAGTAAAATTGGGCTTTGCGTTCGCGCGCATATCTGCAGGAAAACGGGCATTGTTATGTATAATAGCTCAGAATAACCGCAAATGGACACGTATATCCAATTTGTGTTCATTCGTGGTTCATTAAAGGAATGACAGTCATATCTTCATTCTTTCCGGATAGCAGCAGGCCTTTATGATGGACTCACGGGTAATCGCAAAAACCGCCGTTTTTGCGGATGTCACGGGGCGCGGGTATTGTAAAAAACGTCTTTTTCCATTAGTTTTAAAATGAAAAAGATGTATTTTATGGAAGCCCTTATTATTTACTATTCGGGAAGGAAAGATAATGGCAGATTATGCCGATACTAAAAAGAGGCTTCCCCGGGGCCCGGGGGAGGCCCGGGCAACCGCACAGAGAGAAATGCACCCTGTATGAAAAAGGCAAAAAAGCCACTCGCGCCGCTCAAGACGGAATTCACCGATGCGGACGGCACCAGGTGGATCCAGACGTCCACCGAGGACCTTTTCTCCGTAAGGGAGCTCAACCAGATACTTGAGAGCGTCGAAAAGGACAAGCAGGACGGCGAGATCGTCCTGGCGCGCATCGATTTCCAGCGGGTCAACAGGGAATACTACGAAACGGTCCAGGAGCTCCAGGCCAAGCTCGCGAAGCGCACGGAAATACTCAAAAAACTCATCGTCGAAAGCAAAACAACTATTGACAGGAAGAACAGGAAGCTCAAAGAACTGATAGAATACATCAGGAAGCTGCATACGCTTCTTGCGTATTACAAGCTGAGCCCGGAGCACATCGACAAGTTCCGCTTCACGCCGGAGCTTTATGAACC
>CALMJO010000627.1 GCA_937864375.1 uncultured Spirochaetota bacterium | reverse complement strand
GCTCGTCGTGACGCACGACATGGCGAGCGCCCTGTACGTGGGCGACCGGATCGCCATGCTCTTCGGCGGCGAGCTCATCCAGGTGGGCACCCCCGACGAAATTCGGAACACGAAGAATCCCTGGGTGCGCCAGTTCATCTCCGGCTCGCTCGAGGGCCCCATCCAGGCCGAATAGCCCCGCCGCGCTGCGTAATCTGTTTGAATTGCGCGCCTACGGGGACGACGAACAGGGTCACGGGATATGCGGCCACCCGGGAAAAAAGGCGAGCCGTTCATCCATGAAAGCGCATACGATTTCTGCAATGGCGTCGCCTGGGTGATCAGGAACGGGCTGCCCCTCCACCTGGATGCCGCCGGCAGGGAGCGCAGGGAAATTGGAAAGTGATGCCATGACGCATCACAGGCCTTCCCGCAGCCGCGGAATCCGGGAGCGTGCGGGGCAGGCATGAGTGCCCCCCGCACTGTTATTGCGACTAAACGGGAAAAATTACCGCTCCCGGGCCG
This sequence comes from uncultured Spirochaetota bacterium, assembly GCA_937864375.1. Lineage (GTDB taxonomy): Bacteria > Spirochaetota > UBA4802 > UBA4802 > UBA5368 > FW300-bin19. The sequence continues at coordinate 7,104 of CALMJO010000627.1, read as the reverse complement.
CATGCATGACAAAAAATTCTTTTCACATCCGGACTGGTGAGTGTATACTTATGCCCATGGAAGATGGGGATCAGGCATGAGCGTGAAGGGAACTGGCATTCTCGTGGTGGACCTGGTGGAGGGTCCCGGGACCGCGCTTGCCGGACTGCTCTCGGGCGGAGGATTCGTGGCGCGCCATGCGAGCCTGGAAGACGCCGCGCGCCAGGTGGATGACGGAGAGACCGGTGCCGTTATTATCCGAACCCTCCATGTGGAAACCGGCCAGGAAGGGATTGCGCGGGTATGTGATGAGGCGCTGCGATCGGGCATGCCGGTGGTTTTCATCACGCCCCGTTCCTCCATAGACCTGGCGCTCTTCGAGCTTTCACGCGGGATTTTCCATATAACCACGCCATGCCGGCAGGAGTTTCTTCTCGCGCGTATCGAGGAGATCCTTCACGGACAGGGTGCGAAGGAATCGGGCGCGGACGCCAACGTCATGGTGGATGAAGCGCGTTACAGGGGAGTGAACTACTCGGTCCCCGTGCGGGGAATACTTGGAAAGATACTCCACGCCACGGACGATCACATCAGCAGCGGCGAAGTGCTCAGGGAAATGCTCGCCGCCAACTCGAAGATCGACCCGGACTCCCTCCTGCTGCCGGGGCTGGAATACGGCATGGGTCTCACCGGCGAGGAGCAGGCGCTGTGCAGTGAAATGACCCACGCCATGAAGGAGAAGCACTTCGAGCTTCATTACCAGCCCATCATAAGCATGAACTCGGGGAACATTTCCGGGTTCGAGGCGCTCATCCGCTGGAATCATCCGGAAAAGGGGCTCATTCGGCCCGACAGATTCATAGGACTCGCCGAGCGGACCGACATCATCATACCACTCGGGTTCTGGATAATCGAGGAGGCAAGCCGGCAGCTTGCCGAGCTGCATCGTCTCTTTCCGTCGGACACGCCCCTGTACGTGAGCGTGAACGTGTCGGCACGCCAGTTCATCTACAAGGACCTGGACCGGAGAATTCTCGAGGCTGTGGACAGGTACGGCCTCCCGCACGAGTGCGTGCGGCTCGAGCTCACGGAGAGCACGTTCATGGAGAACAAGGACGCGGCGAACCTCATGCTCCTCACGCTCAAGTCCGGTGGATTTTCAATGTACATGGACGACTTCGGTACCGGCTATTCCTCTCTCAGCTACCTTATGCATTTCCCTGTGGACGTCCTCAAGATCGACCAGTCGTTCGTAAAATGGATGCACGTGGACGAGGAAAGCGAGGAGATCGTGCGCTCCGTGGTGGCCCTGGCGCACAACCTCAGGCGCAAGGTGGTCGCGGAGGGCGTGGACAACGAGGGCCACGTAGAGCTTCTCAGGTCCATCGGGTGCGATTACGGCCAGGGATATTTCTTTTCAAAGCCGCTCGATTTCGAGGCGCTGAAGAAACTTCTGAGCCGCAAACCCGCATGGTAGCGCGCATTTATTATTGACACCCGCAATTCACCGCGGAAATACTGGCATGGTTTTTCCCGCCCCGTGAAGCGCCCCGCGCGCCCGGCGGCGGGAGGCCGGTCCGCAGGCGGGACGCACCCGGTGCGTTTCCGTGCACCATTCACGGGCTCGACAATGCGTTGCCATGCCCGTATCGCGAACACCCAAACCATATTCGGAGAAGAATCGCATGGCACTGATCATCGACGGAAAAAAAATCGCGGCGGGAATCCGCGAGGAATTGAAGACCGAGGTTGCCGCGCTCAAAGCACACCTGGGAGACGTGCCCGCGCTCGCGGTGGTGCTCGTGGGAGACAATCCCGCCTCCGCGACATACGTGCGCATGAAGGGAAAGGGGTGCGAAGAGGCCGGCATACGGTCAATACAGCACACCCTGCCCGGGAGCGCCACCCAGGAGGAGCTGCTGGCGCTGGTGGACCGGCTGAACGGGGACCCCGCAGTGAGCGGCATCCTGGTGCAGCTTCCCCTGCCGGGGCAGATACGCGAAAGCGCCGTTCTAAACCGGATTAATCCCGTCAAGGACGTGGACGGCTTTCATCCCGTGAACGTGGGGAAGATGGTCGCGGGCGACGAGGACTGTTTCTTCCCCTGTACCCCCTACGGGTGCCAGATACTCATCAACAGCGTCGTGAAGGACCTCAAGGGCAGGCACGTGGTCGTGGTGGGGCGCAGCAACATAGTAGGCAAACCCATCGCGAACCTCATGGTCCAGAAGAACAGGTCGGCGAACTGCATCGTTACCATCTGCCACACCGCGGCACCGGACATAGGCTATTACACGCGGCAGGCCGATATTCTCGTGGTGGCCGCGGGAAAGGCCGGGATGATCACGGGCGACATGGTGAAGGAGGGCGCGGTAGTGATCGACGTGGGAGCGAACAGGGTCCCTGACCCTGCCGATCCATCGAAGACAATGCAGGTGGGCGATGTTAACTTCGACGAAGTCGCCCCGCGCGCATCCGCGATTACGCCGGTTCCCGGCGGGGTGGGGCCCATGACCATTGCCATGCTGTTGAAAAACACGGTGAAGGCCTTCAGGCTTCAGCGCGGGCTTTAGGTATCACCGCGCCGGCGAAATTCGGCGCGGTGATTAAACACTGACCGGCCCATACGGTATGAACTCGACGCTTTATAAAAAGCCCGTGCGTGCCGGAGAATCAATCCTTATCAAAAAAATTCCCGGCGGTGAAAAAAATTCTCGTACTTATAACAGGCTGTAGTATATAGATATATAGAAGTTGCCTGCAATGGAAGCGATCAACGCATTCTTCAGAAGTATCTATAACACCCACGATGAAGCGAAGTCTCTCATTGGAGAGGCAATCGACTATTTTCATCTAAAACAATACCAGGGCTTAATACTTGGCGTAGAGGAAAACGTGTTCCGCCTCGTGCTCGACGAGGCCGTAACGAACGCCATAGAGCACGGCAACATGCGCGATCCCTCCAAGCGCGTGTGCGTGGTAATCACCCCGCTCAAGAACAACGCCCGCATCACGGTCATCGACGAGGGTAACGGGTTCGGGTACTCCGTCGTCAAGAATCCCACGCTTCCCGAAAACAAGCTCAACTACGGCGGGCGCGGCATATTCCTCATGAAGAACTTCGGCAAGATTTCCTGGAACCGCCAGGGGAACTGCGTTTCGGTAATGATCTAGTTCCCGGATTCGTTCACCAAAAATAAAACGCCGCGGCGTGAACCGCGGCGTTTCCGTCAGGTGCCGTTACGAACCTAGGCGTGGTGCTCTTCTCCGTGCGCATGCTTGTCGGCATGCGGGAAAAGCGGCAGGTACTTGGCGAACCACATGTAGATGAGCACCGCCGTCGCGAGCCCGCCCAGGAATACGAACCATTCCTGGATAGTGGGGTTATATCCCACGAACGGTTTCCAGGGGAAGTTGGGGACCGAGGAGCCGTGAAGCACGGTGATGCTCTTGTTCATCACGATCGCCATCACGCCGGAAATGACGCCGTAGACCATGGTCTTTTCGGTGTTGCGAAACTTCGGGACCACCAGGATGACGATCGCTCCAAGCGTGAAGAGGAACTCGAGGACGAGCATCCATATGCCGTAGTATCCGCCCCAGGTGTCCACGAAGGTCCTGTCGTATAGGGGAACGTACTTGGTCGCCATTGAGTAGACGTCATATGCGTTGAAGACGAGGTAGGCGATCATCATGATGCCGGAAACCTTCGCAAGCGACTGGAAGCTTTCCATGGGAACGACTTCCTTCTTCATGACCTTCCCCGCGAGCCATGCGCACAGGATCATGAACGAGGTGCCGCCGGCGGTCGCCATTACGATGGCTAGGAAGAAGAAGTGCGGCCTGAACCACTGTGATTTGCCGTACAGCACGCCCCACATCCCGCCGCCCAGGGAGCCCTGGTGGAAGAAGGAAAGGAAGGTGCCCACGGCGGCCATGATCCACATGAGCTTATGCATGTAATGCCCGATCGCGTGGATTACCGGGTAGCGGTCCAGGAGCCTGTGTCCCAGCGGTATGGGAATGAGCTCAATGAAAAGCACGCAGAAATAGAAGGTGAGGCACCATACGACCTCGGTGAGCATCGACTGCGGCATGAGGCCGGGTCCCCAGTTGGGGTAGGTGTAGCCGAACCACGCGCGCAGGGGCTGGCCGATGTCGAACACCAGGAATACCAGGGTGAACAGGTAGCAGAGAAAGCCTATGAGCACCGTAGAATTGATGAGGGGCTCGAGCTTGTCGTTCCTGAAGATATAGAGTATGAAGCCCGTGGTAAACGCGCCGCCTCCCAGGGCCACCAGCCCAAGGTCGCCGATAATCCACTGGCCGAAGGCGAACATATTGTTCATGTCCGTGTAGCCCAGTCCCCAGAAGAGGATCTGGATGCCGAACACGAGGAAGCCCGCCACCAGGAAGCCCAGCACCAGCAGGGTTATCTGGATGTTCTTCGAGTAGCTCTTCCACTCGTTGACGCAAAAATCGAATGCCTGTTTAAGATATTTCATCGTTCATGTCCCCTTCTGGTTATTTGAACCGCATCATGTCGCGGAGCCACTGCTGGCTGGAGAGGTAATATACCTTGGGATTCGGATAGTCCTTCTTTGCCTGGGCTTCCTTCTTTTTCGCCTCGTCCCAGGTATCTATGGTATGGACCAGCCGGAACGCCCTGTCGGTCTTCGCGAGCCTGGAGACCTCGGAGGCCGGGTCGTTCAGGTCGCCGAACACCATGGCGCCCGTGGGGCAGCCGGAGACGCACGCGGGCGTATACTGGACCGCGTTGATGTCCTTGACGCCCCTGGCGAGCATCTTGTCGCGCTCACGCTTCCATATATGGCTGCAGAAGGTGCACTTGACGATGGTGCCTCGCGACGCCACGGAAACCTCGGGATTCAGGGATTCCTTGAAGCTTCCCTCGTATTCGGGCTTCCACCAGTTGAACTGGCGCGCCTCGTAGGGGCACGAGGCCTGGCAATAGCGGCAGCCGATGCAGCGCGACCACACCTGGCTTACCACGCCGTCGTCTCCCACGTCGGTCGCCACGACCGGGCATACGGAAACGCAGGGCGGCTTGGGGTTCTTGGGATCATTCCCGCTGCACTGCTGGCACATCTTGGGGATGAACGCGGTCTTCACGTTGGGATACTGCGCGGCCCTGTCCCTGTCGTTGGTGACCTTCATCACGTCCAGGAAGACCACGCGTTTCAAAAGTTCCGAGTCGTCTTCGAACAGCGGGATATTGTTTTCCTGGCTGCACGCGACCTGGCACTGGCCGCAGCCGGTGCATTTATCGAGATCGATGGCCATGCCCCATCTTCTTTTCATTGCCGATTCTTTCTTCTTTTCCTGGGCCATTGTGTCACACCTCTTTAGCTGAGTTTCACGCTTGTGTACCACCAGTCGGCGGCGCCGGACACTGCGTCTATGTCATTGGACATGATGAGTTTTGGATTCACGCCCTTGCCCTTCGCGTAAGTGGTGAGGGCCTGGTGGCCGAATCCAAGGGGAACCGCGACCACGTCGGGAGCGACGGTCTTGGTGAGATGCACCTTCACGCTTCCGATCTCGCCGCGCTTCGATTCCAGGTCCACGCGGGAACCTTCCGAGGCACCGTGCTTCTTCGCGGTCTCGGGGTTCATGAGGACCCACATCTTCTTTCCGGTAAGCGTGGTGTCGTCCAGCCCCTTGAGTACATACGGGAATGCCAGTCCGTCTCCGTCGCCCAGGAGCGCCACCTCGAAGGGTATCATCGCCAGCGGGAAGTCCTTCGGGGCCGCGAGTTTCTTGGGGTAATTGGACGCGAAGCCCTTCATGAGGTCCGCGGGAATCGTGAGGTTGCCCGCGCCGCGGATTTCGGTCTTGCCGGAAGCGGCGATGACGTCCTTGTACGATTTCCACGCGAAGGCGGCGTCGATCCCCTTGACCTTCTGCGCGATCTGGAGCAGGGCATCGGCCGCGTGGCGAGATTCGAACCTGGCCGCGACGGCCTCCTTGCCCTTGGGCGCCGCCATCTCGACCCACGAGAGGGTGGGGAGGATGTAGTCGGCGTACTGGGCAGTATCGTTGATGAGCGGCATGAAGGCGACCACCATCGAGGTCTTCGCGAGCTTTTCGGCCAGCTGCACGCCGTAAACGCTCTTGAATACCGGGTCCGCGTCGTTGATGAAAACGAGCTCGGGCTGGGCGCCGTTCTTGATGTAATCGTCCAGGCCGTTCAGCTTCTTGGAGGCCTTGAGCGATTCGGCCGCCGCCGCGTCGATCGCGGGCTCGCCGAGCCCCGGGTTCACGGCGACCATGACGCCGCCCCTGCGCCCCAGGCTCCCTATGATGCTGTTGAGCGCCTGGACCGCCACGAACTCTGCGGTGGATGAGGAGACTCCCCATCCGCCCCTTCCGGCCACCGCGACCGCGTTGCCCGCGGCCGCAAGGTCCTTGGCCAGCTTCTCGATCTCTTCGGGCTTGAGGCCCGTAAGCAGGGACGTCTTGTCGGGCGTGAAGTCCGCATTGATTATCTTCGCAAGCTCGCCGAAGTTGGCGGCGTTCGAGCCCTTTCCCATCTTTAACAGGTAATAGGCGATGCCCAGCGCGAGGGCCGCTTCGCTGCCGGCCTTCACCGGTACCCACTGGTCGGCGATGGCGGCGCTGCGGGAGCAGATCGTGTCCACCTGGACGTATTTTGCCTTGCGGGCCTTCCAGCCCGTGAAGACCTTGTTCATCCGCGCGGGTTCGCCCCAGCCTTCAACCAGCCGGGCTCCAAAGCTCAGGATGTAGTCGCTGTTTTCGAAGTCGTAGTGGAGGGCGCCGTCCATGTTCTGGGTGGCCTTCACCGCGGCACCGGAGAGCGCCGCGAGTCCCGGTTCGGTGAAGCAGTTGGGGCTTCCAATCGTCTTGAGAAGGCGCTCGACGAGCTGACCGGTGAGCTGCGCGTTCTGGCCGTTCACGGCCGCGACGGCGGCGCCTTTTTTGTCGGCCCTGATCTTTTCGATCTTCGCGGAGATGTCCTTTATCGCCTCATCCCAGCTGACGGCCTTGAACCTGCTGTTGCCCTTGCCGCCCACCTTCTTGAGCGGCTGCCTGACGCGCTCGGGATGGTACAGGAGCTGGAGGGCGTTTGCGCCCACCGGGCAG
>CALMJO010000626.1 GCA_937864375.1 uncultured Spirochaetota bacterium | reverse complement strand
CGTGATCGCGGTGACCTTGCACCCGTACTCGTCCTTCATGCGCAGCGCGGTCTCCACCGCGTGCGTATCGAACGGGTTCACGATGAAGGGTATGCCCTCCCTGACCAGCGTTCCCGTGTTCGGGTCTACCTTTACCTGGGTGGTGTCCGGGACCTGCTTCACGGTCACGACCACCCTGTTGATTGCGTGCTTTCCGCTCATATTCATCCGCCGTTGATTTTGGATTAAGTTACGTACGGCTAAACATTTTCAATTTACCATTTGTGAAAATAGACAGACACTGTCAATGGAAAAATTATTCCGAACGCTCGTTCGGGACAGATTGGCCAGTCGGTCAAAAAATGGATTGTTGGCTAACGCGCGCGCCGTTTTCCTGACTGCGGGGTCGTGGAAATAAATTAACTCACCGGCGCACGAATGTTGATGGTATTTGGCGGAGCATTGGGCGGCGGCCCATTTTTTTTCGCCTGCGGGGCATTACTTAGAGCCTCCGATTACTGACATGTTCAAGCCCGGTGGCGCGAAAATGATAAGGATTTCGGAATAGCATGAGGAAATCGTCCGCGGATCGATCATATGGACGGAAAGAAATCCACATCAGGCGCCGCCACGCGATCTCCTGTGAAGCTCTATGCAGAAGAACGCCGTCGCGGGCATGCTGAGAAACATGCCGATGCATCCCACGGCGGACTTCACGAGCTCAGAGAGGACCGGGGTGAAGTTGAAGGTCAGCCAGAAAGGCATGCCAGGCTCTATGCGGAGCGCAATGAGCAGTAAGAGCGGCAGGGCGCTTCCCACGTAGGCGAAAATGAGCGTGTTCACGGTCGCGCCCATCATGTCGGCACTCACGATGAACACCGCGCGAAAGGCTTTCGCAATGGAAATCTCCGGGTGCGCGCGGAATATTTCCTCGGTGGCCGACGCTATTGAGATGCACACGTCCATGATGGCTCCCAGTGCGCTTATGACGATCCCGGCCAGGGCAAGGCTGCGGAGGTCGACGTCGGCGAAAGATGCGTAAAAAACCGTGAGCATCTCGTCGGTGACTATGCCCGACAGGTGCATGAGCCGTCCGGACAAGAGCGCGAGCAGCGTCGCCAGCGACACGCCGGATGACGCCCCCAGTATCGCCGCGAGGGTCTTTTTTTTGAAGCCCAGTATTATGGGAATAGTCACGAATATCGCGAACACCGAAATTCCCATGGCTATAGGAAGCGGTGTTCGGCCCTGGAGGGTTAGCGGTATGAGGACAAAGAAAATGAGCACGATCGTGGCGACGAGGGAAGCCATGGAGAGGATCCCGCGGAGCCGTCCTACGGCAATAATGGATGCGATGAAGAGTCTGCCAGGACAAGGATGCCAAAGGTATTGTCGACGCTGTAAATGGAAACGTACTCGACCGCATCGGCTTCGTGCGACCTGGAGATGCCTATGAATACCGTGCTGCCCTCCTCGTAAAACATATCTGGGGGAATGGTGTTTTCGCCGCGATAAACGGAAATAAATTTTTTTCCGGCATTGACTCCGTCCAGCACCAGGAGGTGCACCTTGATTTCGGTGAGTATGCTCGCCTTCTCGTGGATTCGCTGCTTTTCGATCCTTTCCACCTTCGCATGGGCGTATTCGCGCGGGTCGTAGTACTTCTTCTTCTGTTGCGCGAACGCCGCGGGGTTAAGCAGCGCGATCGTGAGGGCGACCGCCGCAACAGTCCCGCTGATTCCGATTAAATTCCTCTTCATGGGTTCCTCGCGTTCAATAAAGATGCAGGGCCAAGCATGGCAAAGGGAATCTTGCCTCGTGCGCTTCTATTCTCCAACGGGGTGCCCGCCGACGTACTGGCGCCCCCGTCCTTCCTTTCTGCCGGCGCCGTGTCGAGGTGAGTTCCGCCTGCGGCCGCGTGCAACTCGCGTGCGGCTGTGATTCCTTAAATATTGAATTCACCTTTTCGTGTGCGCGCGGGACGATCGCGGGGTATGCGTAAAAATGAGCATATGCCCACAATGTGCGGCGTGGCCTGGTTCCTGTCAAGGAGAAACCGCGGGGCCGCGTCCTCAGCCCGCGGTCCTGAACTGCGCGATCTGGCGCGATATCGCGATGAGGTTTCCCTCCCCGTCCCACACCTCGCCGTCGGCCTCGAGGAGGCCGCAGGTTATGAATCGCGTGCGAAGCGCGCACCGGAGCCATTCGGTCTGCGGGAGATTGCGGATGTTGACCGTGAGCTCGATCGTGGGGACCCACGCGGCTATGCCCTGGCTCACGAAGACCGCGGGGGGGAGCGCGTCCGCGGCGAGGAAGATCCCGGGAAGGTCAAAGGGCCGCTCCTGGGTGAAGCGGATCCAGCCGCGCTGCTCGGAGCGGTCGGCGAGTTTTCCCTGCATCCAGCCGGCGCACGCGGGATCGAGCCGCATGTCGAGATTGTCGAGCAGCGTAAACTTAGGGAGCGCCGGCACGCGCACGCAGTCTTCCACGGGGGGCATCCCCGGCGCGCGCGTTTCGTATCGTTCCACCCTGCAGTCGATTTTTTCGTCGGCAAATGTTCCCAGGGCGCGGATCGTTTCCTTCCCGTCCTGGAACATCCGCGCCTCGAAGCGGTTGAACTGCTTCGAGCGGGAGATTTCCTCGACGCGCACCTGGACGGGGCCGGGAGCGCTGCGCGCGATGTAGTTCGCCGTGACTATGGGCGTGGACCGGCGGTCGGCGTGCAGGAGCATCGCGCGCGCAGCGATCGCCATGAGGTATCCTCCGTTGGGGTTCCCGTTCACCAGCCAGTTGCCCGATACGGTCCCATCGAAGATGCGTGACTCCTTTTCCGCGAGCGCGGTGTCGCTGTCGAAGATATGCATGAGTGTTCCGGTCTCCCGGTGTAATAATCTCATGGCGGGCGGGGATTTCGATTTTGCCGTCCCTCGTTTCCCCGCGCCCATTGCGTCCGCATATTCTATTTGGCCCTGCGGAGAAAATCAATCGATTCCGTCAGGCGGCCCGTTGCAGGTTCAGTTACGGGCGCGCGTAGAGCGGCAGCCCCGCGCACGCCCCGCAGCGCGCGCCCGTTTCGACCGGGTATGCCTCGCCGCACCCGGGGCAGGGTTCCGTCTTCCCGCCGGAATTTTTTCCGACGAGGCCTGCGTCCACGCGCACGCGATTCACGCCCATGACCCCGGCGCCCGCCTCCGCGATCTCCCGCATGAGCCTGTCCCTGTCCTGTTCGCGCTTGGGCCTGCGCCTGAAAAACCAGGACTCGTATTCGGGATAGGGGCCGAGTCTGCCCGCGTCCAGGTGCACGCGCACGCCCTCGCCCGTGTACTTCTCGAAGAGTGCAAGCGCGAATCGGCCCGTATCGACTATCTTGAGCCAGCCGTTTCCCACCGTGCAGGGGGTGAGGATCTGGATCGCATCCGGAAGGCAGACTTTGGTTTCGCATAACGCATCGAAGAATTCCCCGTCGGGAAGGTTCTTCTTCGCGAGGTCCACCATGAAGCCCCCCGCCAGGAGGCCCGGCGCCGGGTGGCCATGGAAGCGCTCCACAAGTGCCATGTAGTCCTCGATTGAATGTCCGCAGATCGTGTTCATTTCCGGTGTTTTCGCATGTTTCCGCGCGTTAAACTTCCATGAGCGAATCGGCGGCCCGGGCTAGATCTTTTCCACGCGGCAGGGCACGTAGCGGTGAAGCGGCGTCGCCAGGAAATGGTCGCGGTGCGTGTTCTTGGTGAGCCTGTTCACGTTCACGCCGTAGACGTTTCCGTTGTAGTCGAGCCCAAAGCCGTGGGGAATGATCACCTGGCCCCGTCGCGCGGCATCGGTCACCTCGAGCTCCACGTCCACGTGCGCGGCCTCCGTGGTGACGCGCACGGTCTGGCCGTCGGCGAGCCCCAGGTTCGCCGCGTCGTCCGGGTGCATGGCGAGCGTGCACGCGCGCCTGCCCGCGTTCCACTCGGGATCGCGCATGAGCGTGTTCGCGTTCATCGACATGTGGCGCCCCGCGTTCAGCACCAGGGGGAATTCGTCCGAATTTTCCATGAGGCGCCGCTCGGACTCCGCGTCCACGCCCTTGAGCCATTCGTCCATCTCGGGGGCGTACACGTTTATTTTCCCGTCGTCCGTCGAAACGAGCGCCATGTTGTTGTCAATATCGCATTTCCCGATCCACAGGCCCTCAGGGTGGTCGAGGATCGCCTGGAAGATCTCCTCTCCCATGAGCGGGGATTCCCTGAACCCGGCGCGCACCGCGTTTTCGCGCAGGGGCTTTGGTGCGGTCATGAGCATTCCCCAGAGCGCGGCAAGGTTTCCGGAGCCCAGAGCCTTTCCGAGCGTCTTCGAAAGAATGAAGGGCATGTTCTTGAGCGCCGCGGGCTCGCTCATCGCGTACTTCATGAGCTCCGCGCCAAAGGCGGGCCGCGGTCCCTTCGCCGCCTCGTGGAGGGAGTCGGGAATAGAGGGGATTATGCCCGCGGCGTCGGCGATACGCGTGTAGATTTCACCCACCTCGAGCTGCTCGCCCTCGGGCTCCACGATTGGCCGGCGCATCTGGAAATAAATTTCAGGGAAGGTGAGCGGGAAGAAGGTCCCGTCCCAGGACTCGTACCCGGAGCGGGCGGGAAGCACGTAGTGCGAGAGCGCCGCCGTTTCGGTCATGGCTAGCTCGCTCGTGACGAGCAGATCGAGCTTCGCGAAGGTGCGCTCGTAGGCGGTCGTGTCCGCGTATGAGCGCAGCGGGTTCGCTCCGCTCACGAAGACCGCGCGCAGGCGCTCGGGATTTTCCGAAAGTATCTCCTCGGGCATCGCGTTGGGCGGGAAGTAGCCCAGGACCGGGGGGAAGTTCGTGGCGACCGTCCTCCACGTCTTCGGGTCGCGCTCGTCGGAATGACCGCCCATCGGCATGAGCGTGCCGGGGATGATGTTGCCGCCCGGAACGGCGAGGCGGCCGCAGATCGCCATGAGAATGTTGTGCAAATAGCTCGCGAGGGTGCTGTGCCGGTTCATGTAGATGCCCAGGTCGGGATGCATGCTCCACTTCCTCGTGGCGAAGAGGCGGCAGACCTCCTTCACCTGTTCGTAATCCAGCTCGCAGTACGCGACCGCGGCGCGGGCGTCAAACCCTTCGAACTGGGGTCGCACCGCGTCGAAGCCGGTCACGTATTTTTCTATATAGTCGCGTTTTTCCCAGCCCTCGGCGAGGATGATCGAGATCATCGCCCTGGTCAGCAGCGCGTCCGTCCCGGGGCGGACCGCCAGGTGGATGTTCGCGATTTCCGCGGTTTCGGATTTCCTGGGATCGATCACGACGAGGATCTTGTCGGGACTGGTGGAGAACTCCTTGAGCACCAGGGGCGCCCGCGGGATCTGGTGGCTCTGCATCCCGTTCCAGCCCCAGGCGACCAGCATGTCGCTGCGGCGCTCGTCGCTCTCGAGGAAGTTGTACTGCTTGCCCGTGGCGCGCCCGAACACCCAGAAGAGCCCGCTGAATTCCTGTCCCACCGCGTTGTAGTGGTAACGCGATCCCAGCCCGCGGAGCAGCCCCAGGCCGAACGCGGCCTCGAAGTGGCACGCCTGTCCGCCGCCGCCCATATAGGCGAGCGAGCGCGGCCCGTACGTCCCGGTGACCGACTTGAGCTTCATGGCGATCTCGCCCACGGCCTCGTCCCAGGAAATCCGCATGAAGGAGTCGCCCACTTTTTTAAGCGGGTGCGTGAGTCGCTGGGCGTGGTGCTGGTGCCAGGCGACGTTCATCCCCTTGCGGCACACGTAGCCGCGGCTCCGGGGATTGTCCTTGTCCCCTTTGACCTTCGAGATGCGGTTGTTCTCCACCAGTAATTCGAGCCCGCAGTTCTGCGCGCACAGGACGCAGCCGGTCTTCTTCCACTCGCCCATCATGAGACCCCCTTCCCTATATTTTTTGCCGCTCCGCGCCCAGCGGGAGCTGCGCCCGGGAGGTATATGGAAATATATTTCCTGAAGAGCCTGAGCGGCTCGACGCTCTTCGTGACCTTCATTTGGAGTATCGCGCCCTCGAGGCCCTGGAAGAGCAGGTGCGCGGACTCGGCGGTGTCGCATGAGGGGGAAAGCGCGCCCGCGCTCTTTGCCTCCGCGAGGCAGGACTCTATGCGCGCGATGAGGGACCCGATCACCTCCTGGAGACGCGCGCGGAAGCGCTCGCTGGAATCCGCCATCTCGAGCGAGAGGTTGCCTATGGGGCAGCCCAGGGTGAACCCTGATTTCACGAAGATGCGCTCGTAGGTGTCGAGGAGGCGTCCCAGCCGCTCGAGCGCAGGTACCCCGGGGACGTCGAGCGCACGCGAGAAAAGCGCACCTATGACGTCCGCGAAACGGTCGATGATCGCGAGGCCAAATTCTTCCTTGCTCTTGAAATAAAAATAGAACGAGCCCTTGGGCACGCCCGCGCCGTCGAGCACCTGCTGGAGGCCCGTCGCGTTGAAGCCCTGTGAGTGGATGAGCGCGGCGCCCCGCGTGATGATCTGGTCCCTGGTCGTGGCCTGTGCCGTCATGTGCGTCTCCCTGCGGCGGATCGCAGTGACCGCCGATGGAAGGATGCTAGTAGACCGGTCGTCTAGTAGTCAAGCATTTTCAGCCCAAGTTCTGTAACGGCGCGCCCGGCGGGCCGCCCGCACTACTGCCCGGAGTCGCTCACCTTGAACTTGCCGATCAGGTCGAGGAGCTGTTTTGTCTTCTGGTCCATCTCCTCGGACGCCGACGCCGTTTCTTCCACGAGCCCCGCGTTCTGCTGGACCACCGAGTCGAGCTCGCTTACGGCGATGTTGATCTGCGCCATGCCGCTGCGCTGTTCCTCGGTGGCGGCGCTAATCTCCGCGATGAGCCGCGCCGTGGAACGGGAGGACTCGGCGACCTCGGTGAGGACGTTCCCCGTGCGGGTGACCATGGAGGACCCGTGCTCGACCGCGCGCAGCGACTCGCGGATGGTGGCCTCGATCTCCTTGGCGGCCACGCTCGAGCGCTGCGCGAGGTTCCGCACCTCGGTGGCCACTATGGCGAACCCGCGCCCGTGCTCGCCCGCGCGCGCGGCCTCGACCGCGGCGTTCAGGGCCAGGAGGTTCGTCTGGAAGGCAATGGTGTTGATGAGCGATACCGCCTCCGTGATCTTCATGCTGGACCGGTTGAGGTCGTTGATCGACTCGATCGCCTCCTTTGCGACCCGGTTCCCCTCGGTCGCCTTGTTGGACCCCTCCTCGGTCATGCGCTTGGCCTGGAGCGCGTTGTCGGCGTTCTGCGCCGAGGCCGACGTGGCTTCCTCGAGGGTCGACACGATCTCCTCGAGGTTGGACGCCTGCTCGGACGTCCTCTGCGAAAGGTCCTGGTTTCCCTCGCGTATGGAAGTGACCAGCCGCGCGAGCGCGTCCCCCGCGGCCTTGATCATGCCTACCATGCGGTCGAGATCTCCCAGGAAGCCGTCGAACGAGCGCGAGATCCGTCCGATCTCGTCCTGCTCGGCCTGCGCAAGCCGCACGGTGAGGTCGCCCTGTCCGCCGGAAAGGTCGTCGAGTATCGCGTTGAGGGAGCGGAACCTGCGCACGATGATAAACTTGACCGAATAAAAAAGAACGAGCAGTATGAGCGCGCAGCAGGCGATGAATCCGCCGATCAGGGAGTTGCGCAGCACCGTCCCGCTGGAGAGAAGCTCGGAGACGGGGGCCGCGGCGACGATGATCCAGTTCCACTCCTCGTAATAGGTGAATGCGACGGCCGTTTCGCCGCTCGCGCGCGACTGGACGAGGTCCCACGAGAAGGAGGTCACCCCGTTTTTAGCCTCGACCATCTCGCGGATGAATTCCCTGCCGTCCGCGTCTTTGGAGTCGATGAGCGAGGTGCCCTCGAGAGCGCGCGCGGGATGCACTATGCATTTCCCCCGGTCCTTGCCCCTGGGCCCCTCGATGATGAACACGTTTCCCGTTTCGAACGTCTTGATCGCGCGGATCTTGTCCCTGAGGCTCGCGACGCCCTCGGTAAAGTCCACGCCTATGAAGTGGATCCCCGCGACCGCCTGGCCCGCGCGGACGGGATTGTAATGGGTCATGTAGTTGCGTCCGAACAGGAGCGCTGGCCCCGTGTAGGTCTCGCCCGCGAGCACCTTCGCGTAGCCGGGGTGGGCCCGGTCGAGCATGGTGCCCACGGCGCGGGTACCGTCCTCCTTGCGAAGAGACGTGCTCACGCGCTGGAAATCGTCGCCCCGCTTCGCGAAGAGGGTCGACACCGCCCCGGTGATCTCGGTGAAGCGGTCGATGTCGGCCTGGGAGAGGGCCATCCGGTCGCCGGGTCCCGTGTTGTAGAGCGAGAGCACCTGGCCCAGCGAAACGGCGTTGTGCTTGAGGCTGGAATTGTAGACGTCGATCATCTCCGTTATGCGCAAGCTGAGCCCGGTGAGCTGGTCCCTGCCGTCGCGGGTGAACCTGCTGCCTATGAGCAGGCTCGCGGCGACCGAGATGACGATGATCATGAAAACGATGGCCGCAGTCTGCGAGAGGAGCAGCTTGGTCGCGATCCTGAGGTTACAGAATGCCGAGAGTCCTTTCATGCTGAGACCTCCGTGTGCGATGCCGAATGGTTATCGGTGCATGCCGGCCCTGGCCGGCGGGAAAAGCGATTGAATTAATCCCAGCACGGCAGGATAATAATTGCAAGGAGCTTTCCTGTGCGGCGTCCCGCGCGGGGGGAGGCGAGCCGGATCAGGTTTCTTGACATTAGGAGGGCCGATGTGCATAAAAAAGGAGGTCGCCCGCGTGTGCGCGGAGACGCCGCGCGCCTCGTGAAACGCCGCGCCGCACGAAGGGTGGATTCGTAAATGGGGTCCCGCGAACATTCGCATAAAAAATCCGCGGGCGGGAAAGGGCGCCGCGCACCCGCCTTCGCGCACGAGGCGCAGGCAGGCCGGGACCCGCTTGAATCCTATGCCGCGCTCATTGATCTCATTGACGGGCACGTGGCGCGACTGGTCCGCGCGTACGGGAGCCGGATCGCCTGCCGCAGGGGATGCTCTGCGTGCTGCATCCTGGGCACCGTGAACGCGATCGAGGCCCATGTGCTCATCCGGGCGGTCCGCGCGCTCCCTGCCCGCGTGCGCGCGTCCCTGGGGCGCAGGCTCGAACGGGGCGGCGAACGACCGGGCTGCGTGCTGCTCTCCCGCGGGGCATGTCTCGTCTACGAATCTCGTCCCGTGATCTGCCGCACCCACGGCTATCCCGTGCTTGCCGACGGGGCAGTGGATGTCTGCCCCCTGAATTTTCGCGGCGTCGAGGAGCTTGCCCCCTCGTACGTCCTGGACCTGGAGCGTCTCAACACCGCACTCGCCGCGATGGACGTTCGTTTCCGGACCCTGATAGACGAACCGTTTTTCGACCAGGATCGGATCCCGGTCAGCGACCTGGTCGAAAGGGCGCTTTCCGCGTGCCCTGGGTGCGGGAGTACGTCCAGGCGCGCAAAAAATTAGGCAGCCGGCCATACACGCCGGGCGGCTGTCCGCATACCCATAATGTTCTGGATTTTCTCGCGTATTCGTGAGACAGTTGAGCGTCCCGTTATTCGTTCGGGGAGGCCGATGCGTCATGATAATCGCCACGTTCAACGCCAATTCCGTCCGTGCGCGCATGCCGGTCATCCTGGCCTGGCTCGCCGCGAACGCTCCGGACGCCCTGTGCATACAGGAGACCAAGGTGAGGGACGAGGAATTCCCGGCGGACGCCTTCCGGGATGCGGGATACCATGCCGTCTACAAAGGAGAGAAATCGTACAACGGCGTGGCCATTCTCTCGAAGGAGCCCGCGGAGCGCGTCCTGTACGGCTTCGACGGCGCCGGCGCCGATGAAGGGACGCGCCTGGTCGCGGCCTGGATTTCCGGCGTGCCGGTGGTGAACACCTACGTCCCGCAGGGGACGGATCCGCAGTCACCAAAATTCAATTACAAGCTCAACTGGTTCGCACGGCTTGGCGATTTCTTCTCCGCGCATTTTTCGCGCCATGAGCCGCTCATCTGGCTGGGCGATTTCAACGTCGCCCCGGAACGCCGGGACGTGTACGATCCCGACGGCATGTACGGCCACGTGGGATTTCATCCCGACGAGCACAGGGCGCTCAAGGCGCTCGGCGCATGGGGCTTCGTGGACGTCTACCGGAAATTCCACCGGGACGGGGGGCATTTTTCGTTCTGGGACTACAGGCTCAGGGACGCGGTGCGCCGGGGCCAGGGGTGGAGGGTCGACCACATATGGGCGACGCCCCCGGCCGCGGACCGGGCGCGCGACGCATGGATCGACGTCGCGCCCAGGCTGGGCGAGCGGCCCTCGGACCATACCTTCGTGTGCGCAAAATTCGACCGGCAGCCGATTGGTGTTTGAAATAATACCGGCGCTCTGTTACTTCGTGACGGGGATCTGCACGCGCATCAACCGCATCGCCGTCCGGGAGGCCCGGGTCGCCAAGCAGAACGAGGCGGCGGCGCTGCGCGAAAAGACGGGGGCCAAGAAGGCGCGCGACGAGCTCGACATGAAAAACAGGCTCGTCGAGTTCATATCGCAGGAGCTCAAGCTCGGAAGGGACGGGCTGGAGGCCAGGGTCGCGGAGCGCACGCACGAACTGCCGGAGGCCAACGAGAAGCTCAAGGAGATCGACCATCTCAAGTCGGCCTTTATCGCGATCATCTCCCACGAGATCCGCACGCCCCTGACCATGATCCTCGATTACGAGAAGATCCTTTCGCGGCGCACCACCGAGATCGAGGGCGAGCTCGACATCGCGCGCCTCATCCATGCGCGCCTCATGCCGGACCCGTATCACCGGGACTCGCAGTTCAACATATGGGCGACCTTCATCCCGATGGACAAGGTGGGCGGCGATTTCTACGATTACCGCGACGACGGCAGGCGCCTGGACTTTTTCATCGCCGACGTGTCCGGCCACGGGATTCCCGGGGCGCTCCTGGCGGTGGTCACCAGGCTCGCCCTCGGCAACGCCGCGCGGGAGTGGGACTCGACGGACCGGATCCTCTACCGGCTCAACTCCGTGATCAGCGACTACGCGGAGCGGAACAATTTCGTCACCTCGTTCTACTGCTCCATCGACAAGGCCTCAAGGATCATGCGTTATTCCTCCGCGGGGCATTGCCCCGCCATACTGTACAGGCCCTCGGCGAAGCGCCTCACCGAGCTCCACGCATGCGGAAGGGCGCGCGGGTGGTCCGGGGACATCATCCTCGAGGAAAAAAGCTTGAACTGGAGCCGGGGGACAGGTTCTTTCTCTTCACGGACGGAATCATCGAGTGCAGGAACGGCCGCGGCGAGCTGTACGGGGAGCACCGGTTCCGGGAGTTCATCCTGGGGCACGACGGGCTTTCTGCGGAAGAGCTGTCCTCGATCCTGCTCGATGACATCAAGCGCTTCTCCGGCGCGGAGACCTTCGACGACGACCTTACGCTCGTCTTCCTCGACGTGCTCTGAGCCGATGCGCGGCGAGGGGATGACCGGATGACAAATTGGCACCAGGCCCGTTTCCCGCAGAGGGTCTTCATTTCCATGCCCTTTAAAAAGCTCAACGCGCACACCCTCGCCCTGGTGAAGGAGCACCGGTTTGACCTCGAGGTGGGCATCGACCACGCGGCGCTGGATTCGTTTTCGCGGGAGGAATTCGCCCGGGTCGCCGGTGAGCTGCGCGACGCCGGGCTTGCGACGACGGTGCACGCTCCCTTCCAGGAGATTTTCCCGGGCGCGCCGGACAGGCTCGTGCGCGAGGCCTCGTGCGCGCGCCTTGACGCCGCGTTCACGCTCGCGCCGCTGTTCGCGCCCGCGTCGATAGTGGTGCACCTCAACTTCGAATACCGCCGGTTCGGCTTCGTTCACCGGGACTGGATCGCGCGCACCGCGGACGCGCTGGAGCGTTATGCGGAGCTTGCCGCGGGGATGAACGCGCTCGTGTGCCTGGAAAACGTGTACGAGGAATCGCCCGCGATCTTTGGCGAGGTGTTCAGCCGGGTCACGGCCCCCAACGTGCGCCACTGCGTGGACGTGGGGCACCTCGCCGCCTTCTCGAAGATCGGCGTGCGCGAGTGGCTGGATGCGAACGGACGCTACGCGGCCCAGTTCCATCTCCACGACAACGACGGGAGCGCCGACAGGCACTGGCCGGTGGGAAGGGGGACGGTCGATTTCCGCGCGGTGCGGGACTTCATGGCCGGCATGGACCGCGCGCCCCTCGTCACGCTCGAGCCCCACACGGAGCCGGACATCTTCGCGACGCTTGAGGGCTTCAGGAATGCGGGCTTCCCCGAAGTGCTTGCAAAATTTCCGCGGGGCGGCTAGGATCACACCCGCGAAAGGAGGACGTCAATGCGGGAGATTCTGGTTACGGGTGGCGCCGGGTACATCGGCAGCCACGTGGTGAGAGCGCTCGAGGCGCGCGGGTTCGCGCCCGTCATATACGACAATCTTTCCACCGGCTTCCGCGATTTCGTACGGGGCTTCGAGCTCGTCCAGGGAAGCATCGGCGACTACGAAACGCTCTGCGCCCTTTTCCGGGAAAGAGAAATCGCCTGCGTGATGAACTTCGCCTCGTTCATCGCCGTGGGCGAATCGGTAGAGCTCCCCCTGAGGTACTACGAGAACAACGTCTCCCGGACGGTGACCCTGCTGCGCGCGATGCTCGACTCCGGCGTGAAGCGCTTCATCTTCTCGTCGTCGGCCGCGGTGTACGGAGAACCTGAGATCGTACCCATCCCCGAGGACGCGCGCCTGTGCCCCACGAGCCCCTACGGCCGCACGAAGCACTTCGTCGAGGAGATCCTGCGCGACCTGGACGTTTCAAGCGAATTCAGGTCCGTGAGCCTGCGCTATTTCAACGCCGCCGGGGCGCACCCCTCGGGCGAGATCGGCGAGAGCCACGTCCCCGAGACGCACCTGATACCCCTGGTCATGCGGGCGGCCATGGACGAATCCTACAGGATCAAAGTATTCGGCACCGACTACGACACGCGGGACGGGACGTGCGTGCGCGACTACATTCACGTGAACGATCTCGCCGACGCTCACGTGCTTGCGCTCGAGAAGCTCCTGGAGGAGGACCGCACCCTTGCATACAACCTGGGGAACGGCAGCGGGTTCACCGTGCGCGAGGTGATCGAGTCGGTGCGCCGCGTCACCGGTCGCGCTATAGGCCAGATCGACGCGCCGCGCCGTCCAGGGGACCCCGCGTCCCTCATCGCGTCGTCGGACAGGGCCGTGAAGGAGCTCGGGTGGAAACCGCGTTATGCGGAACTAGATTCGATCGTGGAGACGGCCTGGCGGTGGGAATCGCGGCGCCTGCGCAAGGGGTACTAGGCCGCGTTTCATTTTTAGAATTCTGTTGATCGTTGAGCATAATTTCAGGTGTATTGTTGCAATATAATATTTCATCATATTTTGTTGACAAAAAGTTTTGCCCCATAAAACTGGCGCTATCATTATTCAGATCACACCAGGAGAGGATTACCGTGCAATGAAGGATCTGAACAGGCTCTTCTACCCCAGGACGATCGCCGTGGTGGGCGCGAGCGACAAAATGTTCAAGTGGGGCTCCTACATCTTCACCAACCTTCTCGCCGCCGGCTTCAAAGGCGAGGTCTATCCCGTCACCGTCAGCAAGGACGAAATCTACGGCCGCCGTGCGTACAAATCGCTCACGGACATCCCTGGCGAGGTGGACCTCGTGTTCAACACGACCCCCGCGAAACAGGCCATGGAGGTGCTCCGCTCGTGCGTGGCGAAGGGGGTGAAGAACGTCATCATGATCACCTCCGGCTTCAGCGAAACGGGCGCGGAGGGAAGGCGCCTCGAGGATGAGATGGTCGCGTTCGTCCGGGAGCACGGGATCAACATGGTGGGACCCAACACCATGGGAATAGTGAATACCGCGGTGTCGCTGTTCGCCACCGGCTCCCTCGTGAAGCCCATGCGCGGCGGCATCTCTATCGTGGCCCAGAGCGGGAACGTGGGCAACCAGGTCATGGAGTGGGCGGAACAGCAGGACATTGGAATCGGGAAGTTCGTCGGGTCGGGGAACGAGGCCGTCCTCATGTGCGAAGACTACCTCGACTACCTGTGCGACGACGTGGACACAAGCGTGGTGCTCATGTACATCGAGGGGATCGACAACGGCAG
Organism: uncultured Spirochaetota bacterium; assembly: GCA_937864375.1. Classification (GTDB taxonomy): domain Bacteria; phylum Spirochaetota; class UBA4802; order UBA4802; family UBA5368; genus FW300-bin19. Next base: position 7,068 of record CALMJO010000626.1, on the reverse strand, counting down.
GAAGTTCATGGAGATCGCGCGGCGCACGACCATGAAGAAACCGGTGATCGCCCTCAAGGCGGGACGCACGGACATCGGAGCGAAGGCGGCGGCCTCGCACACAGGCGCCATGGCCGGGACGCACGCGACCTACGCGAGCGCGCTCAGGCAGAGCGGCGTCATCCTCACGATGGCGCCCACCGAGATGCTCACGCTTTCGGCGGCGTTCGACGCGATGCCGCTGCCAAAGGGGAACCGCGTGGGCGTGATCACTCTCGGCGGAGGATGGGGGGTCATCACCGCCGACGAGTGCGAGGAGCGCGGGCTCACGCTTCCCCCCCTGCCGGCGCACGTGATGGAAAAGCTCGATTCCATGCTCCCGCCCTTCTGGAGCAGGGGGAACCCGATCGACCTCGTGGGCCAGCCGGACCGGGCCCTCTTCGTGGAATCGCTGCGCCTCATGGCGTCCAGCGACGCGTTCGACGCGATCATCATCCTGGGCGTCATAGGCGCGACGAAGTTCGTGGTCCGCGTGAACCAGATGGTGAAGGACCTTGGATACGGCGACGACGTCAACATCGACGACCTGGGGAAGGCGTTCCGGAAGCTGCAGTTCGAGTTCCTCGATTACATCATCGAGCTCATGGAGCAGTACGACAAGCCCATCTACCCGGTTGCGCTGGTAACCTCTCCCGAAGACAAAATGCTTTACAGCAAGAACGGCGGGAAGTACAAGGTCCCCGTGTACAAGACTCCCGAGGAGGCGGTGTTCTGCCTCGCGCACCAGTATGAATATTCAATGTACCTCAGGCAAAGGAGCTGATCATATGAAGGAACTTCTGCAGAATGCCATACGGAAAGGACAAAAGGCGCTTTCCGAATACGATTCGGCGCGCGTGATCGCTTCGGCGGGCGTCCCCGTGTCCAAGAGCACGCTGGCCCGCTCGCGGGACGAGGCCGTCGGCTTCGCGCGGGAGATGGGCTTCCCGGTGGTGCTCAAGGGCTGCGCACACACCGTGACGCACAAGACGGAGATGGGCATGGTAAAGCTCAAGCTCAAGGACGACGCAGAAGTCGCCGCCGCGTACGACGAGCTCACCGGCAAGGGGATCGCGCTCGACGGCGTGCTCGTGCAGGAGTGGGTCGAAAGCGACAAGCGCGAATTCGTGATCGGGCTCACCCGGGATCCGCAGTTCGGACCGTGCGTCATGTTCGGGCTGGGCGGCATCTTTACCGAGGTTTTAAAAGACGTGAGCTTCCGCGTGGCGCCCCTCTCCGAGCTCGACGCCCTGGAGATGATCGACGAGATCCGCACGCGCAAGATGCTGGACGAGTTCCGGGGGAGCCCCGCCGTGGAGAAGGGCGCGCTGGTAAAGGCGCTCATCGGCATAGGGAACCTGGGGCTCGAATACGACGAGATCCGCGAGATCGACATCAACCCGCTGGTCATACGCGGCTCCGCCCCCCTCGCCGTGGACACCCTTGTTATCCTCGACGCCAAGAAATAATTCTTGATAAATCAGCCAAAAGCCGCTATCGTGCGGCACAATGGCAGGATTTTTCCTGCCATTGCGTTTTTCAGGGCGCACACGCCCAGTGCCGCAGGTGCGCCGGCACCCGCGCAAAGATATCACACATCAGGGAGCTTCAGCGATGATGAAACCAAAGCATAAAAAAGTGGGGATACTGTTCTCGGGCGGGCCCGCCCCGAGCGCGAACACGGTGATCTCCTCCACGACGCTCAATTTCCTGGACGACAACATTCCCGTCATAGGCATATTCCGGGGATACGAATTCATCCAGGACTTCAACATGAACTATCCCAAGCTGCGCAAGGGCGTGCACTACGAGGAGCTCAACTACAATATCACGCAGGTGCGCAACGAGCGCGGCATCTACCTTCGCACCTCGCGCGCCAACCCCGGAAAGAACATCTGTAAAATCGAGGACATTTCGAACCCGGAGAAGAACGTGCAGCTGCGCAACATTATCGACGCCTTCGAGTACCTCAACGTGGGCGCGCTCATCTCGATCGGCGGCGACGACACGCTCAAGACCGCGAACTTCCTCTACCTCATGGGCTTCCCGGTCATTCACATTCCCAAGACGATCGACAACGATTACTACGGCATTCCCTGGACCTTCGGCTACTGGACGGCGGTGAACTCCGCGCAGGTCGAGATGCTCAACATCAAGGCCGACGCGCAGGCGACCGACAGCTTTTTCATCGTCGAGCTCATGGGCCGCAAGGCGGGCTGGCTCACCTACGCCGCGGGGATCGCGGCCGAGGCGATCATGATGATCGGGCTCGAGGACATCGAGGACGACGTGCTCGACCTGGATGGGCTCGCGGAGCGGATCGCTGACACCATCATCGCCCGCGAGAACAACCGCAGGCCCTACGGCGTCATCGCGGTGGCCGAGGGGCTCGCGGACAAGCTCCCCGACAGGCTCAAGCCGCACGAGACGGACAAGCACGGAAACATACTCTTTCGCGAGGCGAACATCTCGCGCCTGCTCGCGGAGGCGGCGAAGCGCGTCTATAAAGAGAAAACGGGGCTGGAAATAAAGCTCATTCCCAAGCAGATCGGCTACGAGACGAGGAGCGCGGCGCCCATAAGCTTCGACGTGGTGCTGGGAAGCATGCTGGGCTACGGCGCCTACAAGTTTTACAGCGAGAACAATTTTGGCGCCATGGTGTCGGTGACCGACAACTTCGACCTCAAGGCGGTGCCCTTCAGCGAGCTCATAGACCCGGGCTCCCTCAAGACCAGGCTCCGGGACGTGCCGCGCGGGAGCGACTTTTTCTCTCTCAAGGAGAAGCTCTCCTTCCGTAAATACTGGGAGTAGGGGGTCCGATGATGCGCAGGGAAGCGGGAGTTCTTTTCACGGCTGCCTTCGTGCTCGTCCAGGCGTGGTGCGGCGGCTCGTCCGGGGACAGGCCGCGCGACGTCCTCGATGCCATGCAGAAGGTGTACTCTTCGGACAATTTCTCGGACGCGAGGAAATACTACACGAAGGGGACGACCGGCGCGCTGGACGAGCTGGACAAGCTCAATCCGCGGGCCAGGAAAGACGATTCGGTCCCCGACGGCCGGTTCGCGAAGGGCGCCAGATGGGAAGTGATCGATGAGACGCTGCAGGGCGACGGCGCGACCGTGAAGATCAAGTACACGAAGCACCCGGTGGAGAACAACAAGGGCCTCGACGTATCGTTCGCGATGAAGAAGGAAGACGGCGCCTGGAAGATCGACATGGAAAAGGACGTCAGGGAAACGATTTCACTGATCAAAAAAATGAAGAAGTAGCGTCATTGCCCGGCCTGCTTGCCGGACAGCTCCTCGATGTCGATCCTCACCACCGCGACCGCGTCAAGCTGCGCGGGCTCGAACCGGAACTCGCCCGCGGCGCCGTGATGGCGCATTATGCAGTCGAGCGCTTCGCGCTTCTCCCCCGGACCGGTCAAAAGCCTCGCCCTTCCAATTCCAATCACCGAGCGGTACTTCATGCCCCACGAGCAGGGCGCGGCGCCGCGCACCAGCTCGTGTCCCGTGTCCACCTCGAAGCACACGCGGTCATTGCGCGCGATGATGCCCATCTTCCGTCCCTCGGGCGCCGAATGAAAGAAGATCGCGCTCCCGTCGTACCCGAAGTTCACCGGGACCACGTAAGGCGCATCGCCGTCGCACAGCGCTATGCGGCATACCTGCGCCTCGCGAAGGATGGCGTCAATGACGTTCCTGTCGGTGATTTCCTTGTCGCGGCGTCTCATTCAGATGGAGAGCCCAAGGTTCAATAGGATGTCGTTGCGGAGCTCGATCGCCTGCTCGTCGTCGGGACATACCTTGAGGAGGTTGAGGCACGCGATGTAGGCCATGAAGAGGTCGCCCAGCTCGTAATAGACGTTGATGAGGTTGAAGTGCGTTTCCGGTATGCAGTTCTCGATTTCGAGAGACCGGGCGTAGAAATGGATGGCCTTTTCGAAATCGGCCTCCTCCCAGTACACGCCCGCGAGGTTGGCGAGCGTCACGGCATCGTCCGGGTACAGTGCCGCCGCCTTTTCGAGCACCTGCCGCGACGCCCTGAATCGTCCGAGCTCGCACAGCGCGATTCCCAGGCCGTTCAGTATGTCGGGATCGGATTCGTGAAGCCTCGCGCCTATGCTGAAGAGCTTGAAGGCCCTGCGATAATCGCCGATTTCGACGTACTCGTAACCGAAGTCGATAATGCTGCTGGAATCTCTGTTAAATTCGAGAAGCTCGTCGGAGGTGAGTATGCTTACTATTTTGTCTTTGTAGCGCTTAATGTCCTTCATGCCAACAAAATGCCCTGCAATGCGAGCGCTCATGGAACGGTTTCCGTCGCGAGGCCCGGTTCCGTATCCTGAATACAAAAAGCCGTGAAACGGGAAAATGTCAATACAATTTACCAATTTTTCAGATGAGGCGCATGTTGAAAATCCATTTGACAGGACGCGCGGACGGATTTAGGAATTCATGCAGCTTTTTCTTTTACAAATGCCAACAGGTGCGCGTATATACTCAATATACCGCTATCACGATATTCAGTACAGGAGATTGAGATGAAGAAGCTTCTCTGGATTGCGCTCGGGGCGTTTCTCGCGCTCGGCGCGGGCTGCAAGGGCAAGGGGGACGTGCTCGCGACCTACAAGAACGGTCAGATAACGAGGGGCGAATTCTACGAATGGCTGGAGGCCAAGCGCCTGAACAGGGCCGAGATCCTGAAATCAAAGAAATACCAGGAGAACAAGCTTCGCATGATGGCCATCGACAGGCTGTGCGTTGTCGAGGCAAAGAAGGAGGGGCTCGATAAAACCGAGGAATTCAGGCTCCTCACCGAAAAGGCCGAGGAGGGGCAGCTCATGGACCTTCTCTACCAGAAGGAGATCAGGGAGAACTCGAAGTTCAGCGAGCCCGCGGTACGGGTGAGGCAGATCTTTTTGAAATTCAAGGATCCAAAGCAGGACAAGGCAAAGAAGCCCGCGGATGCGGACGCAAAAAAGGAGCGCGATGCCGTGATCGAGAGCGCGAAGGAGATAATCGCGCAGCTCGACAAGGGCGCGAAGTTCGACGAGATGGCCAGGCAGCATTCCGCCGACTTCTCCAAGAAGAACGGCGGTGACATCGGTTTCATCCTTTACGACATGATGCCCCAGGAATTTTCGAAGGCCGCTTTTGCGCTCAATGAAGGCGAGTATACGAAGGAGCCCGTGGTGCTGGACAACGGAGTATACGTAATAAAGTCCGAAGAAAAGGACGAGCTCACCGAAAAGCAGATAAAAAAGCTCAAGGATAAAAACCAGGCCTCCATGCTCCTTAACCGGTTCTACGCGAAGGCCTCGAAAGAATATGTGGACAGGCTCATGCAGGCTGACGACGTGGCGAGGTCATTCGACAAGGCCCTCTCGAAAAATCCCCGCGAGGTCATCTTTAAAATAGGCGACAGGAGCTTCACGGTAGAGGACCTGAACAAGCGCATCCAGCTGCAATCGGGAAAAAAGGGCGGCGAGCCCATGACGGACGACAAGAAAAAGGCGATCGCGGAAAACTATCTGAAAATGGAGCTCCTGAGGCGCGTTGCGGTTGAAAAAGGCTTCGACAGGGACGAAGAATACCTGACCAGGGCTGCGATCAGCAGGGACGCAATACTCGCCGGCGAGTACATAAAAAAGATTGGATCCGGGAACATCGCCGTCAGCGAAAAGGAGATCGTGGACGAATATATCGAAAACAAGGATAAGCGATACTATACCTACGCGAAAAAGGGCAATGACCGCGAGAAGATCGTCGAGCCGCTCGCGAAGGTGCGCGAAAAAATAAAGGAGATGATAGAAAACAGGAAACGCACGGAAGTGCTTAAAAAATGGAAAGATGATATTCTGAGCGCAAACGAGTTCGCGATCGACATAAAGAAATTTGAGGGTGAATGAAACCATGGACCCACGCCAAGGCCTGGAGCGGGTCCTCGCCTGTACCGGAAGCCGGCGGTCAGTTTATGGTTTTCGTGGCATGCGTGTTGGGGGATTCCGTCCAGGCAAGGGCGACCTGCTCCCCGTCGATTGACACGTCATCGAACTTTTCGATCTCGAGTCCGAATTCCTGCGCGGAATCCATGTAAAATTGCAGTACGTTCTTCAGGCGCCTCACCGCCTCATTCCTGTCCGTCCCGTAGCAATTGACGTCGAGCTCCGGACAATTGGCGATGAATTCATGCTCGGCCTCGAGCAATTTTATGGAAAGCTTCATTATTCGCATCCCGATCCCTGGAATATATGAATCACGCGATTACTGTATTAATATCGACACCGGCATTCTGACGCTTGAAAAAATTAAAATGACGCGACGCATGGTCTTTCATGATGGCGGCATAATTCAGTTTATGGTGATTAAATTGAGTACAGCACAATTATCGTGAGCCTGATTATGAAATATGGCATATTGCAGACACTTTTTTAAAAAAATCGCGGCTTATTTTGTTGACAAAAAACACTAGCATGTTTGTATTGCTTTCAGATGTAAACGGACGTGATTGGAGAGCGTAACGCGCCCAGTGTTGGCAGGCAGGAAGACAACAAAAGCTGTTCTTGCGTATTCTTCCATCGGCTTGCAGCTGGCGGGGACCCTGTTGCTCTGCGTGTATGCGGGTTTCTGGCTCGACAGGCGTTACGGTACGACGCCCTGGCTGCTGGTTGCAGGAGCGGCAGTGGGGATGACCGCGGGTTTCTTTAACATGTTCAAGGAACTGCGGATGCTCGAAAAAAATACAGAGGGTTCGGAAAAGGACGACAGTAAACGGAGAAAATGGCTGTAGAGTCGAATTCAACTGGCATGATATAACATCTACGCTTAGAGGCGGGTTGGGCTATGATTCATTTATCGCAGTTCGTTAACGTGTTAGTTTCCTCCGGTGGCGGTAAAGGCGGAGAGGAATCAATGTTCGAAATCGTAATGCACCACCTGACCGACCATCCCATAACCACCGGTTTCATCGGCAAATTCAACGAGCAATATCTCGGCAACAAGCTGTTTGGCATTTTCGACATGAGGATCACCAAGTGGGTGCTCATGC
>CALMJO010000625.1 GCA_937864375.1 uncultured Spirochaetota bacterium | reverse complement strand
ACGTAGTTGTCGCCTTCGTCAACCTGGGGATCCATGATCTGGATGCCCCAATCGGCGCCCATGGCGAATGCCTGGCGTATTTCCTTTGAAACGCGCTCGGGGCCGGAGGAAATGATGATGACCTCGCCGCCGAACTTTTCCTTGAGCTGGAGTCCTGCCTCGACCGCATACTCGTCAAAGGCATTCATCTTAAAGGCAATCTGGGATTCATCGATCTTGGCGTCGCCAACGATCTTGAATTTGGATTCCATATCTGGAACCTCTTTCACTAAGACAACTATCTTCATTGTCCCACTCCCCTTAGATAAAATTTATGAAAATGCACATGACTAAAAGCCTGACACACCTGCCGGCAATGGTATCGGGGGGTCATTTCCTGTCAAGAGCAATTAATCGTCCAGAATACCGGGAAATATGGATTTACACGGCTTTTGGGGGGGGTCTTCAGGGGGGGCCGGGCCCAAAACGGCGCCCCCGGTGCGCACGATGCCGGGCGCGTCATCGTCCCAGCGCGCGCCAGGCGGTGATCCCGTAGCCCTCCTCGCCGGAGAGGGCCTTGAGCTCTGCGGCGTAGGGACAGGGCTCGCAGAGGTCGCAGTAGGCGCGCAGCGCCTCAAGGTACTCGAACTTGGTCATGTGGTCTTTCAGCAGGCGCACCCGCCTGGCCTCGATGTTGGGGCGCATCCCGGCGAGAATGCGCTCACGCGCGGCCTCGCGGTGCGGCCCCGTCTTCACATGTGTTACGTACCGGGCGAGCCGCTCGCGGCTTTGGGAGAGGTTCGATTCCGTCCGCTCCCTTCCATTAAATGCCTCGTCGGTGATGAGCGCATCGACCCGCGCGTTCTGCCAGGAGAAGAAGCACTGGAGGACGAAGGCGAGCGCGGCCAGGAAGGAGGCCGCCGTTACTAAGCTCCATCGAGCCGCCGGGGGCATCCATTGGACCGTACGTACGTCGGGCCCCCCCGTGCCCTGGGCGCGCCTCTTCTCGAGCGTATCCATGAATGCGAGCGCCTTCGCCTCGCTCCCGAAGCTGATGATCTCGATGGGGACCCGGTCCTTTATGAAGACCTCGAGGTCGAATTTCTTCGAGCGGTGGACGATCTTCATGTCGCCGCCGGTGTCGTAGCTCCGCGTTTCGCCCGTCTGGGGATCGAACCAGCGGCTGGTGACCACCCGGCTGGCGAGCACCTTTTCTATGGAAGAATACGGGATCACGACGAGGCGCTTCCCGCACACCCGCACGAGCCCGAAGCCAGTGAGCACGTAGCCGTGCCTGCCCCAGGTCCAGGCATAGTTCACGAGCGATGCCGCGAAGACGAGCGCCGCGGTGAAGAAGGCAGTGTACAATAAAACGTACTCGGGAAAGCGCGCCGCCGTCCAGTAGCCGCCCAGTTTGAGGGTCCCGGCAAGCTCGAACCAGGCGAAGAGGCCCAGGAAGGCGCCGGGAATCATTATAAGGAAGGGGATGGCCACGCTCAGGTCCCCCACGTATTCCGAGGGATCCCGTTTTTTAAGCAGCGCCTCCAGCTCGGTGCGCTGGTTCGGGAGGAGCGCGGCGACCTTCGTCTTTATCATGGAAACCTCCGGGGCGACGGGCAGAGCGGGTTCAAATGAAAAGTGTCGCCCTGGGGCCCCGAAGGATCAAGATAATTTCCGGGAATGGGCCCGGTTAAGCCGTACGCGGTTAAAACAATGAAGCGGCCCCGGCGAGGGTCTCCTTCGCCTCCTTCACCATTCCTTCTATAATTTCTTTGCAGGTGAGCACATCATTGATGAGGCCGATGGACTGCCCCACCATCATGGGCGCGACCTCCACATCCCCCTCCTCCCAGGCCCGTTTCATGCGCTCCCCGGCTATGAGCGGGTACAGGGCCTCGAACCCGCCGCCCTTTGCCTCGATATCGCAAATGTCGCGTACCACCTGGTTCTTGAGCGCCCGTCCCTGCAGGTGCAGCGTCTTGCAGATGAGGGTCGTTTCGTTCTCCCTGCGCTTCACGATCTCACGCTTGATGTTGTCGTGGACCACGCATTCCTTCGAGGCGAGGAAACGGCTCGCCATCATCACGCCCTGTGCTCCCAGCGCCAGCGCCGCCGCGAGCGATTTACCCGTGGCGATGCCGCCCACGGTCACCACTGGTATCTTCACCGATTCCGCGATGCGCGGGGTGAGCACCATGGTGGTGACGTCGTCGTCCAGGGGATGGCCGCCCTCCTCGATGCCGGCGGCGTAGATGCCGTCATATCCCGCGTGTTCGGCGTGCAGGGCGTGGCGGACGGAGCCCACCTTGTGGAAAAGCTTCACGCCCGCCTTCTTGAGCATCTCTATGAATTCGGGCCCCGCCGCCTTGTCCACGGGGGCGCCGGAGACCTCGATCCCCGCGACCTTTTCCTCGGCGCAGACGCGCAGGTACATCTGGTGGTGCCCCGCCGTTATCCGCACCGACGGCAGTATGGTGATCCCCACCATGAAGGGCTTGTCGGTGAGCGCGCGCGTGGCGCGGATCGCGGCACGGAAATCCTCCTCGGTCTCGTAATTTCCCGCCGTGAGGTTGCCCATGCCGCCCGCGTTCGATACGGCGGCGCACAGCTCGTGCTTGCAGAGCCACTGCATCGCCCCGCAGATGATGGGATACTTGATGCCGAACATCCGGGTAATCGCCGTGTTCATGCTGTTCCTCCGTTACAATTATTATTATTATGCATTCCCTGAATCCCCGCTTCGAACGACTTCCCCTCCACCTTGCGGCGCCCCTCACGCGCCGCGGGGAAGCGATGAGAACACGGCGTTCCCCGGAGCAAGCTCCAGGCCCTCGCTCCGCATGATCGCATCGAGCTTTCCAAAATACTTGAGGAATTCCGCGGCGAGCCAGAATTCCGACGCGGCCGCCTTGCCGTAGTAAAATGCCGCTTCCCTGTTCTCTTCCAGGACCTCCAGGAGCGCCTCTCCCCCTGCGCCCGCCGTGAGCGCGGACAGCCGGGGCTTCGTGATCCGGAGGCTCCAGAGATGCATCCAGGCGAGCACGAGGTCGAAGATCGCCCGGCGCAGCGGGTCCACGTTCAGCAGGAGCGCCTGGAACCTGCCCCCGTCTAAAAGCCGCTTCATGTGCGCGACCGCCGCATCAAGTTCCCGGATGCCCTTTTCCAGCGCATCCCTGTGCGCGTCGTCGACGATGCCCTCCGCCTCGGCTATGGTCCGGCGCATCCGCGATTTCAAGATCCGGTAGTTTTCCAGCTCCGGGTTCAGCAGCATCTTTCTCATCACGAGGTCGAGCGACTGGATGCCGTTGGTTCCCTCGACGATGCACAGCGCCCTGCAGTCGACGGCCAGCTGCGCCACGGGGTAGTCCGCGCAGTACCCGTTTCCCCCGTGCACCTGGATGGCCTCCGAGATGATCTGCCACGCGTTGTCCGTATTCCCGGCCTTGACCAGCGGGATGAGGATGTCCACCAGCGCCCCGGCCTCGCGCGCCTCCTCGCCCTCAAGCAATCCGTGAAGGTCGATCTGCATGGCCGTGAAATATGAAAGCATCCGCTCGGCCTCCACGCCCGCCTTCATTTCCATGAGCATTCTCATGACGTCGGGATGCTCAATGATGGGCACCTTGGGCGCACTGAGGTCGAACATCCGGCTGAAGTGCGGCCCCTGCTGCCGCGTGCGCGCATAGTCCACGGCCTGCAGGAAGGCGCAGGCCGATCCGCCCAGTGCCATGATGCCCACCTCAAGTCTGGTCTCGTTCAGCATCTGGAACATGATGTTCATTCCCCTGCCCCGTTCTCCCAGGAGATAGCCCGTGCAGCCGTCATTTTCGCCGAACGACATGGAACAGGTCGCCGAGCCGTGCGCCCCCATCTTCTCCTCGATGCCCGTGCAGCAGACGTCGTTGCGCTCGCCGGGGTCGCCGTCCCCGTCCAGGAGGTACTTGGGCACGATGAACAGCGAGATGCCCTTCGTGCCAGGCGGGTCGCCCTCGATGCGCGCGAGCACGGGGTAGACGATCTGCCGCGTGATGTCCTGGTCGCCGTTGGTGATGAAGCACTTCTGTCCCGTTATGCGATACGTCCCGTCGGGCTGCGGCACCGCTTTTGTCTTCAAGGCGCCCACGTCGGACCCGGCCTCGGGCTCGGTGAGGCACATGGTCCCGCCCCATTCGCCCGAGAGCAGCTTCGCGACGTAAAGCGCCTTCTGCCGTTCGGTGCCGTGGCGCTGGACCAGGTGCGCGGCGCCGTGCCCGAGCATGAGAAAGAGCATGAGCGCCCCTCCGGCGCCGCAGAAAATCTCCCACGAGCACGACTGCATGACCAGCGGCATCCCGGTGCCGCCCACCTCAGGATCGTCGGAGATCCCCATGAATCCGGCGTCCAGGAGCGCGCGGGCGGCACCGCGGTAGCCCGAGGGCAGCCGCACCGAGCGGGTCGCCGGATCGTAGCTGCAGCCCTCGCGGTGACCGGACACGTTCGCCGGGAACACCTGGTCGGCGGCGATGCGCACGGCGAGCCGGATGGTCTCCTCGTAGGCGGCGCGGTCAAACTGCCGGTAGCGCGGGTGGACGTTCATCCGGTCGATCTCGAGAAATTCGAACAGGTTGAACTGGAGATCGCGAAAATCGACGAGATACTGCTGCATGCCTCACTCCCCGGGAGATTCACTCCCCTTGTAAAATGAGCGGATGAGCTTGAAGAACTCACCCGAAAAGATCATGACGGTCTGGTTCCGGTTTTCCAGGTTCACGGCGCTCTCGAGCGAGGGCGCGTTCAGGTTTTCATCGATCACGCGCTTGGTGAGCTTGAGCCCGCCCACGCTCTTGCCCGTCATCGTCCTCGCGCACGCGAGCGCCGCCTCGAGGAGCCCGTCCCTGGGCACGACCCTGTTGACCAGTCCCATCCGTTCGGCCTCTTCCGCCCCGACCTTCCTGCCGGTAAACAGCATCTCCGACGCGCGCGCGAGACCCACGAGGCGCGGCAGCAGGTAGGAGCACCCGAGCTCGCCCCCCGAGAGGCCTATGTTGATGAACGACGCGACGAAGTACGCCTCGGGGCTGGCCAGGCGCACGTCGCTGGCCAGCGCCATGGAGAACCCGCCCCCCGCGGCCGGGCCGTTCACGGCCGCGATGATGGGCTGGGGAATTTTCCTCATGCGGAGAATGAGCGACGCGTAGCGCTCCTGCACGATTTGCAGAAAGTTTTCCGGGTCGGCGAACGCCTGCGAGTCCCTGAATGCGATCGCGTCGTTCAGGTCGGCTCCCGACGAGAACCCCTTGC
>CALMJO010000624.1 GCA_937864375.1 uncultured Spirochaetota bacterium | reverse complement strand
CTTCAGTGCCCTGGCGAGGATGACGCCCGGCATGCTCTTTGCCGCTTCCGGGTTTATTGACACCAGGCGGCCCTTCCCGGCGCTCAGGAAGCGCACCGCCACGGCGGTACGGGGAGCGCGCTCGGGCGGGGGGGTGAATGGCATGCCCGTCGCCGCGCGGATGGCCTGCTCGAGGAGATTGTACCCGGTGGCGTGCGGCACGAGGTAATCGGGAAGGTACTCGCCCCCGAACTCGGGCACGGCCTCTATGACGCTGATGCTCCCGCCCGCGGTCACGATCAGCTCGATGACCAGCGGCGAAGACTGGATCTGGAATGCGTTCGCGATGCGCTGGCCCACGGACTTTACGTCGCTCCAGAGGGCATGGTGGACCGAGGGCGTTACGTGCAGCAGGTCCACGAAGTAAGGGGCCGGCGTGGTCTGCTTGTCGGTGAGCGCCGCAAGGTGGAACACGCCGCCGTGGACTATGCCCAGCGCGATGACCTCGTCGCCCGCGACATGCTCCTCCGCGATGAACTCCGTTCCCCTGGGAGACAGCGACCGGGTGAACTGCTGGAACTCCCTGCGGTTGGTCACCAGGCGCACTCCGGTCTTCGCGTGCCCGGCGACCGGTTTCACCACCAGGGGGAAAAGGAGCTTCGCGGCCTTCATCTGGCCCGCGCGGGAGGCGTCCATGACCATGTAGCCGGGCGAGGGAATGCCCTCGCGCTCGAACACGGCCTTCATGCGCGTCTTGACGATGAAGTCGTCCATCCGCTCCCAGGGAAACATGGGGAATCCCAGCCTGTTGGCAATGTGGCAGGCGGTCCGCACCGCGGCGCCGTAGGACTTGGAGAGCACGCCCCTGATGTCCCCATATACGGAGATCTCCTCGAGGCGCTCCAGGATTTCGGCGTGGCTGTCAATGGACTCCTGGATCTTCAGATCGCAGTGCGCCGCCGCGAAGGCCTTCGTGTTCCGGTCCACGCCTATAACCCTGAATCCCAGGGCGCGCGCCTGGATTATGAGCGGGAGCTGGTTCTCTCCCATGCCGATGGATACGAAGAGCCGGGCGGGTCCCGGTTTTTTGCGCTTCAGGTATTCGAGGAGCTTGAAAGGAGACATGGCGATTTCGAATCAGTAGAACACCGGCCTTTAATAAATCAAGAATCTTTTACGTGGAGCCCGCGTATTCTGCGGGAACCGGGGGATGCGGTTTAAAGAAGGGGCTCAGTCGCCGCCGGGTGCGCGGCGGTCTATAAGGTACGCGAGTTTTTCCAGGAGGTTGCTGATCCTGAAGGGTTTTGAGATGTGGTCGGCGAAACCCGCGCCCGGGAAATGGTCCCTGTCTCCCTCCATGGCATGCGTCCGCGGATTCCTGTTTACTTTTTCACCATGGCATGGTACGAATAGGGTGTACGCAGGGAGCTCCCGCATGCTCCTCGGGGCGCCTGCGCACACAGGCAGCGGAGGTACTGTGAAGATCGTGATATTCTCGTTATGCGCGCTGGGATTCACAGCAGCGCTTTCCTGTTCCGGGTCCGATGATGCGGGAAGGGTGACCGACCAGCATGGGGTAAAGATCGTTCCCATCCCCGCGCCCGGGTTCGAACGGACGGTCCAGAGGGAATACACCGCGGATATCCCGCTCCTGGACGGGAAGGGCCTGCTTGCCGCGCCCGGATGGGCGCGCAGGCCCCTGTTCGGATTCGATCGCGCGCGCGTGGCTGCCGCGCGCGATCGCGTCAAGGTTTGGGAGCATTACACCTTCTACTGCGGCGAATACGCGGGCGCGGTGACGGTTTCGGACATCGGGACGCTGGGTTTCGGGAGCATGGAGTTGCTCGATCTCAAAACCGGCAGGGTGGTCGCCTCGCGGATCGAAATCGTCCGCCCGGACACGATCGCCTTTCCCCAGGACGCGCGCACCGACCTTCGTTTCAGGAAGGGCGAGAGTTTCGTGCATTTCGAGAAGAAGCCGGGTGCGCGAAGGCTCGCCTTCCGCTTTCACGACTCCGATCCCTACCAGGTCATCTCGTGCGAGCTCCTGGTCCGGGAAGAGTCGCCGGAGGCGCTCGCGATCGTTACACCGTTCGACGATCCCGCTCTCTTCTTCTATGAATACAAGATGCCCTCGCTTACCGTGCAGGGGAGCCTCGCGTACAACGGGAAGGTGTACGATTTTCCCGCGGGCAGGAGCTTCGCAGTCCTGGACTGGGGACGCGGCTCCTGGCCGCGCGACAACCGCTGGCTCTGGGCCTCGGGCGCGTGCTACGTGAAGGGCGAGCCCCTGAGCATCAACCTGGGCTACGGCTTTGGCGACAGGGCCCCGGCCACGGAGAACGGCATCGTGTACCGCGGAAGGGTGCACAAGCTGGACAAGGTCGCATGGCGCTACGACGTCGCTAACTACATGGCGCCCTGGAGCTTCCAGGCCAATGACGGGCGCCTGGAGCTCGCGTTCAAGCCGGTCTTCCTGCTGCATTCGGACCTTAAATTGAAGGAAATGATCGGCTTCCTGTCGCAGCTCTGGAGCAATTTCTCGATAGGGGAGATCCTGCACCTGCTTTCGACCAGGGCGTACCTGAACAAGGTTTTTGGGCATTACTCCGGCTACCTGGTCCTGGACGACGGGACGAAGACCGCAATCGACGCCATGCCCGGGTTCGCGGAACAGATGTACCAGGTGTGGTGAATAATAAATAATTGTTGCAATTATTGCATGCAATAATTTAAATAAAATCATGGCACCATCGATCCTGTTCGAGCCCTTCGCCGTCAAATCGAAACGGGCGCCCAACCGCCTGTGGGCGCAGTCCATGGAGATCAACAGCGCCGGACCGGGCGGCGGGGTGTCGCCGCGCGTCATCGACCGGTATGCGGCCCTCGCCCGGGGAGGGTGGGGCGTCGTCTCGGTCGAGGCGATCTCGGTGACGCCGGATTCACTCGCGCGCACGAGGGGGCTGGTCATCAACCGTGAAAACCTGGACGGGTTCAAGCGCCTGGTGGAGGCTTCCCGGGCGCAGGGCGCGTCGCTCATGATCTTCCAGCTTTCCCATGCCGGCCGCCAGGCGGGCGCTTTTTCAAGGAGAGTGAAGGCATGGGGGGCCGACGACGGTATCCCCGTTCTCTCGACCGGTGACCTGCGCCGGATCGAGGACGAGTTCATCGAGTCCGCGCGCCTCGCCTTCGAGGCCGGGGCGGACGGCGTGGACATCAAGGCGTGCCACGGCTACCTCCTGGGCGAGCTCCTGCGCCCCTCCAACGTGCGGGACGACGAATACGGGGGAAGCCCCGAAAACCGTGCGCGGCTCGTTACAAACGTGATCGCGGCGATCTCGCGCGAGCTCCCCGCTCTCGTCACCGGGAGCCGCATCTCCCTGTACGAGGGGATCCGCGGCGGCTGCGGCACCGCAGGGGCCGACGATGTGGTAGAGGACCTGGACGACATCCTGGCGCTCGCCGGGCTCATCGCGCGGGCGGGCGCCTCGTTCATAAACGTGAGCGCGGGCATCCCCGCCCTGACCCCGCACATCACCCGCCCGGTGAAGGCGGATTCCTTCTTCCAGTTCTACCATTACCGTTATGCGAAGCTCGTGAAGCGGGCCCTCCCGGGGTGTGCGGTCGCGGGTTCCGCGTACTCCGCGGGGGAGGAGCGCTCCCTCGAGTGGGCGGACGAGAACCTCCGCCGGGGCTACGCCGATTTCGCGGGGTTCGGACGGCAGACCCTGGCGGACCCCATGTTCCCGGTGAAGGCACAGGACGGGCCGGGATCGATCCGCCGCTGCACGCTCTGCGGCGGGTGCTCCAGGCTCCTCAAAGACCAGATGGAGGTGCGCTGTTCCTTCTATGAAAAAGAATGAGATGGCGACCCTGGACGATATCGCGAGGGAGTGCAGGGTCTCGGCGAGCACGGTGTCGCGCGTCCTGAACAACGAACAGGGAATCGCGCGCGCGACCCGCGACCGGATCCTCGCCTGCGCGGCCAGGCACGACTTCGTCCTGCGCCGGCGGAGGAAGCAGGTGACGCGCGCCGTCGTGGAGCTCCTCGTCGCGGTTCCCGACAGCGCCCAGACGGCGCACAACCCCTTCTACGAGATAGGCGAACTCGTCAACTCGATAGGCGACGCCTTCGACGAGGTGAAGAAGCGCATCCGGATAATCACCTACTCCGAGGCGGATGAAGCGTTGTGCGACAGTGCTCTCAGGGCGAGCGGCGTCATCTGTGCCTTTGGCGCGATCGGGGCGCGGGCGCGGGAGGCGCTCCGGGAGAAGGGGATACCGTGCGTGTTCCTCAACCGGACCTTCCCGGACGACAATTACGTGTCGTGCAACCACTTCAACGGCATGCTCACCCTTGGCGACCACCTGTACGCGCGCGGCTGCCGCGCCGTGGGCTACCTGGGCTGCGAGTCCCTGCCCATGAACCGGGACCGCTTCCGCGGCTACTGCGCCGCGGTGTTCGAGCACGCGGGGAGCCTGGACGGCATGCACGCACTTCATCTTGATTCCATTGAGGAGGTGGGGCGCCCGACCGCGGAGTACTTCACTGCGCGGGGATGCGACGCGGTGATGTGCTTCAACGATAATTTCGCGATCCGCCTCATCGGCGAGCTTGCGAGCCTTGGCGTGGCCGTGCCGGGCGGGATGTCGGTCACGGGGTTCGACGATTCGCCCATGCGGCGCGTCTTCAGCCCGCGCATCACCACCATAAGTCTCTCCACCTACGAAATGGGTTTTTTCGCGGCGCGCTGGCTGCTGGACAATATCCACCGCAGGGAGACCAGGCGCCTGAGGCTCGAGGTTGACGGGATTTTCCTGGACGGCGAAACGGTGCGCGGCGGGGACGCGAAGGAGGCGGCGCGGTGAGTGCGGGTGAACGGAAGGCGGTGGTGACCGGGGGGACGTCCGGGATAGGGCTCGCTACAGCGGCGGTGCTGGCCGCAGAAGGTTTCACGGTCATAATTAATGGCAGGCGGCCGCACGCACAGGCCGGGGAAGCGATCGACGAGGTGGAGCGCGCGGCGGGACGGACCGGCGCGTGCCGCTACGTGCAGGGAGACATTTCACTCGCGGCGACACGCGAGGCGATTGCGGCCGAGGCTGCCCGGGGTCCGGGTGCGCTCGGTGTGCTCGTCAACAACGCCGGCGTCTCCACGAAGGAACGAAAGGACATGCTGCTCCTCACCGAGGGCGACATCCAGGAGACGCTCTTGGTGAACCTCGTGGCGCCCTTCATGCTCACGACGCTCCTGGCGCCGCAACTCGCGGCCGGCGGGGAAGGCGCATACGTCATCAACATTTCGTCCATCTCATCCTACGCGGTCTCCACCGAGCGGGCGGACTACTGCATCTCCAAGGCGGGACTCTCCATGATGACAGGGCTCTTCGCGGTGCGGCTCGCGCCCATGAACGTCGCAGTGTTCGAGATACGGCCAGGGATCATACGGACGCCCATGACCGGGGGAGTGATCGGAAGGTACGAAGAGATGATCGGCGGGGGGCTCCTCCCCATCGCGCGCATAGGCGAGCCCGGCGACGTCGCCCGCGCGGTGCTGGGGATCGTGAAGGGCTACCACCCTTACGCGACGGGCTCGGTGCTCGACGTAGACGGCGGGTTCCACGTGCGGAGACTGTGACCGTGAAACGTTATGCTATAGAGATACGGGGCGCCCGCGTTCCCGTGATCGAGGCCGGCGTCGTGGTCGCGGGCTCCGGCGCCGCGTCGCTCGCCGCCGCGGTGCACTGCCGGAGGATGGGAGCGGACGACGTCGTCGTGGTCACCGACGCCCTGGGCGGGGGCACGAGCGCCAACGCGGGCTCCGACAAGCAGACCTACTAC
>CALMJO010000623.1 GCA_937864375.1 uncultured Spirochaetota bacterium | reverse complement strand
CTAGTACGGTCTCGTGGGCTCGGAGATGTGTATAAGAGACAGGAGAGGGACTGCCCGGCCCCCCGCCTCCAGCGCGGATTATGCGGCACTACAGGGGCGCCACCGGCAGGCAGATGTCAACGATGCATTTCCCCTCGGGATGGTCCTTGGGGTCGCTGCAGTAGAGCTCGAAGGGCGGACGGTCGTCGGGCTGGTAGCCGCTTCCCGGCAGCCAGTCGCCGTAGACCGAGTCCCACGCCGCCTGGTACTCGTCCGTGGCGAGCTCGAAGCGCGCGACCGCGTAGCGCCCTCCCGCGATCGTCATTGACCCTACCTCGCCGTCCACCTTCGTCCCCTGGGGCACCGGGAGGCAAACGCTGATGCGAAGCTTCTCCTCGCTTGTGATTTCCGGGTTGTCGTGGTAGACGATGATGATCCGGTTGTCCGCGCCCAGGTGCCCCCGGGGACCGGCCCAGGCGCACAGCCTGCCTATGAGCCCGCCAAAGAGCGCGCTGTCTCCCTTGTAAGGGCCCACGTTGCGTACATATGCCACGTGCGTCGCGGGAAGCTCCCTCACCTCTACATTAGCCTTGAGTTTCTTCATGTGATTCCTCCGTGCGTGTGATTTTGATCCACCATGCACGGAATCCGCGCGCGCCGCTTTCCCCTGCTTGCCGCGCGCTTTGCCGGTCTTGCTTTTCGCGTTGCGCGTCTTGCCGCCGGACGTGCCCGTCCCGGTCTTCCCGGAGCCGCGCCTGCGCCACTCAGAGGCGCTCATGCCGAAGTGCTCCCTGAAGGCGCGCGCGAACGCGGCCGATCCAGAAAACCCGCAGTCGAGCGCGATGCGCGTTACGGGCCTGCGCGGGTCCTCGGCGAGCCTGGTGGCCGCCTTTTCCAGGCGGATGCGCTGTATGTATTGAAAAAGCGGCTCGCCGATCATCGCTCTGAAGATGCGGTGGAAATGGTAGGGCGAAAAATGCGCCACGCGCGCGAGGGCCTCGAGCGTGAGCTCGGCGTCCAGGTTGGCGTCGATGAAGTCCATCACGCGGTTGATGCGCGCGATGTACTCCTGGCGCAGGTAGCTGTTGCTCGTGGGTGCCACGGTGAGGTTCAGAATGCCCTTGCCGGCCTTACCGGCGCCTCGCGGTGCTTGTCGTCGTCTCCACGGTCCCCGCCGGCGAAGGACTGCATCCTCGCGAAGCACGAGCCGCAGTTGGTCGAGCTCCAGTACAGGTCGCGCGCGAAGCCTCCCGGGCCCTTCTTGTGGAGAACGGCGTACATGGCGTCGAGCTCCCTGTCCGCGGGAAGGAACCAGTCGTACATCCCGCCGGCGAAGCCCATGCCGGCCGCGAGCGTCACGCACGGCGCTAGGCACGCTGATTTCACGAAGGGTTTCATAGGGAGCTCCTTTAGCGGGATGTTCTGCGTCCGCGTTCGTTACATGGATGAGCCCGGATTCATCAAGCAGATCGCAACGAGCGCGACGAGCGCAGCGCCGGAAGCGAGGGCGCCGGCTTCGTGGCGCACATGAATGCATGTTTAGCGGGGGAAAAAGATCATGTCAATACAATAACAGGCGCAGAATATACGCAACGCACCTCAGTTGAGCGGGAACATAACGCCGCGCGGGATGAGTCCCGACTGGCGGAAATATCCGTCAGAACCCCCGGGCCGTCATGGTTGAACGGCGCGCTTCGATGAGCTTTCCCCGCGCGCCGTTCAACCGGAGGAATTCTTCTGCCGGTCGGCGATGATCTCCAGGAAGATGCCCATGAGGCGCGGGTCGAAGAGCCGGCCCTCCTGCTCTCTCATGAAGGCGAACGCCTCGTCGCCGCTCATTCCGCCGCGGTAGGGACGGTCCGCGGTGATCGCGTCGTACACGTCGGCTATGGTGATGATGCGGCCCGTGAGGGGAATCGCCTCGCCCTCGAGGCTCCCGGGGTAGCCGCTCCCGTCCCAGTGCTCGTGGTGGTAGAGGATGCCGGGGAGGATCTTCCCGTACGACGGGATGTCGCCTATGATGCGCGCGCCTTCGCGGGGATGGGTCATGATGACAGCGTATTCCTCCTCGGTGAGGCGCGCGGGTTTCTCGAGGATCGCCTCGGACACGCCTATCTTGCCGATGTCGTGGAGCAGCGCCGCGAAGGTGAGCGCCCTGAGCTCTGGCACGGGGAGGCCCAGGCGCATGCCGATCTCCTCCGCGTATTTCGCGACGCGCTCGCTGTGGCCGGCGGTCCACCTGGATTTGGCGTCGATGGCGCGGGTGAGCGCTATGAGGATGCCCATGAAGAGCTTTTCCTTTTCCTCGAACTCCCGTACGCTGTGCAGCGCGATCCCCACCTGGTCGGCGAGCATGGAGATCGATTCGATCGTGGCCGCCGAGAAGTCGCCCTCGTCGTCCCTGCCTATCACGAGCGAGCCAAGGTAGCTGCCGCGCAGGTGGATGGGGACGTTGATGATCCGGCCGCGGCAGCTGGAGTAGAGTATTCCGGACGGTTCGCCGGCGCTGCCGCGGCTGAACTGGTAGAGATCGGTTATGTTGCCGGCGTGCCCTGGATCGAGGTCCCCGAGCGGCACGAAGGGCCGCTCGCCCAGCATGCCCTTCACCGAGTCCTGGTAGAGCGAGAGCACCTCGAAGCCCTTTTCATTCTCGCGGTAGAGCGCGAGCGCGACCGAGGAGCTCGTGAACATGTCGCTCACGATGCCTATGACCCGGTCCAGGAGGTCGGCGCGGGAAACCGACGAGAGCACGGCCTTGTCGATCATGTTCATGGTGTCCATCGTCTTCATGCGCCGGTCGATCTCCCTGAACTGCGCGTCGAGGCTCGCGGACATGGTGTTGAGGGCGCTCGAGAGCGTCCCCAGCTCGTCGCGACGGTCGAGGCGGAAGGAGCTTTCCTTGTCCCCGGTGGCGCGCCGGGACGCCGTGTCGGAGAGGGCGCGGATGGGCCGGAGGATGCGCCACGAGAAGACCTTCCCTAAAACGAGCGAGAGCGCGAGGATGATCGCGCCAAAGACGATCGCTTCGCGGAGGTCGCGCTCCATCATCGAGTTGAGGCCCCGGCGGGTGGTCTCGAGCCTCACGACGTAGTCGAACCCCTTCCCGAACGCCGGGACCTTCACGAACAGCGCGACGCGGTCGCTCCTTCCCCAGAAGGTGTGCGCGTCAAAATGCACGCCGTGCCGCAGCGCCCCCCTGAGCCCGCGCGCGGCGTCTTCGTCCGCGGCGGCGCTCCGGAACACGTCATCCCGGTCCAGGAGCACGGAGCGCCAGTCATTCTGGCCGAGGCGCCGGTAATACAGGGCGCCCCGCATGGCAGGGAGGTCGGACGCGTCGGGCCTTTCCAGGAAGCGGAAGAGCCTCATGAAACCGGGGTGGCGGCGGTCCAGGATGGATTCGATGAGCTCGCCGTCCCTGGTGTCGGTCAGGTTTTGTAAAAGCGGGATCGAGGTCGCGGAGACCATCTGCAGCAGGTGGCGCGTGGCGGCGGTGGTGGCTATGATAAAGGAGAGGTAGCCGATGATGCAGCCCAGCACCACGAAGTAGGCGGTGAGCTTGAGTCCCAGGAGGGACGGCCGGAGCCAGTATAGTAGTTTCTTCATTAAAATCCAATTCCCTGCGGTGAGCTCGTTGAAATGACGCCCTCCGGCCGCCATGCCGCGGCCCGCTGCGCAGAGGTCGAACCATCGATACTGCAATAACAAGCACGGCGGATTCCGCCGGTCAACATTGATTTTAAAAGGGCGGGGATTTAATCCGGTGCAGAAGTGATAAGGTGTTGACTTTTGCGGCCTGTATTTAAAAATGTCCAAAGACTTCAATATGTTCGTTTTCTTATCCCGCCCGGATCGCCCGACGGCAATGATGCGGGCGGGAACGGGTAGCGTTCAATCTTTCCCGCCCGGCGGGTTTTCAATGCCGCAGCTCCAAATAATTTCAAATCAGGAAGGAAGCACATGTTTGAAAAGTACAATCTCACACAGCCGGACAATCTCGTAGGGCTCTTCGAACAGAGCGTGAAAAAGTATCCCGACAGGCCCTGCCTGGGGACCAAGAACAGGAACGGCGAATACGAATGGGTCACCTACCGCGAGATGGGGAGGCGCATCGACAACCTCAGGGGCGGACTGGCATCGATAGGCCTCAGGAAGGGGGACGCGGTGGGGATCATCTCCAACAACAGCGTCGAATGGGCGGTGGGGCACTTCGCCGTCGCGGGAATCGGCGCGATGTACGTCCCCATGTACGAGGCGGAGCTCGTTCAGATCTGGGAATACATTATCAGGGACAGCGCGATCAAGGTCCTCTTCGTGTCCAAGCCGCAGATTCTCGAGAAGATCAAGGACTTCCCCTCGAAAATCTCCACGCTCGAGAAAATCTACCTGATCCAGGGCGAAGGAGAGAACACGATGGCCGCCCTGGAAAAAATCGGCGAGAAAAATCCGGTGAACCCTGTTTACCCGGCGCCCGAGGACAATGCCGTCCTCGTCTACACCTCCGGAACGACGGGAGATCCCAAGGGCGTTCTGCTGATGCACGGAAACTGGACCAGCAATCATTTCGCGCGAGCCATCGCCTACCCGAGCTTCAACCCGGAAGACCGCACCCTGTCCCATCTTCCCTGGGCGCACTGCTACGGCCTGGGCGAGATGCATACCTTCACCGCGGTGGGGGGCTCGCTCGGCTTCCTTGAAAGCCCGATGACCATCGTGGAGGACATGGCGAAGATAAGGCCCACATTCCTCATATCCGTGCCCAGGATCTTCAACAAGGTGTACGATACGATCGTTACACGCGTCAACGACGCCGGCGGCGCCAAGAAGTTCCTCTTCGACATGGGCGTCAAGGCGGCGAAGAAGAAAAGGGAGCTCGCGGAAAAGGGAAAATCGAGCGCCGTCGCGAACTTCAAGTTCAACCTGGTGAACAAGATAGTGTTCCAGAAGATCCGCGACCTCTTTGGAGGAAGGCTCCTGGGAGCGGTGACCGGCAGCGCCGCCATGAACCCGGAGATTTCAAAATTCTTCTTCGACATCGGCATTCCCCTTTACGACGTGTACGGCCTTTCCGAAACCTCCCCCGGGATAACCGCCAATTCACCCACGTGCTACCGGATCGGAAGTGTGGGGAAGGTCATGGACAAGGTGAAGGAGGTGATCGACCAGTCCGTGGTGGAGCCGGGCGCGCAGGACGGCGAGATCGTCGTCTACGGCCCCAACGTCATGAAGGGATACCACAACAAGCCCCAGGCGACCGCCGAAATCATTACCCCGGACGGGGGAGTGCGCACCGGCGACAGGGGACGATTAGACAAGGACGGGTTCCTCTGGATCACGGGCCGCATCAAGGACCAGTACAAGCTCGAGAACGGCAAGTACGTCTTTCCCGCCGCCATGGAAGAGGACATATGCCTGAACCACTACGTCCTGAACGCGATGGTCCACGGCGCGGGATGCGAATACAACGTGTGCCTCATCGTACCCGATTTCGCGGCGCTGGCGGGCTACGCGGAAAAGAACAATCTCCCCAAGGACCCGGAGTCGCTTGCCGCCAACGAGGACATAAAGCGGATGATCGGAAGTGAGATACATGCGAACCTCAAGAACAAGTACGGCAGCTACGAGATACCCAAGAAGTTCCTGTTCACGACCGAGCCCTTCACGCTCGAAAACGGTATGCTCACCCAGACCATGAAGGTGAAGCGCCGCGTGATCACGGAAAAATACAAGGACCAGATCACGGCCCTGTATCACGAATAGCGGTCCAATCTCAAAGGGTTCGTTGCCGGGACCTTCGCGGGGGGGCATTTCCCTCGCAGGGGCCCCGGCTTTTTCATTTTGGCATCTCCCATGAAAGGCGCTCGCGGAAGAATGCTTGTCCGTGGGTACGCCTTTCAAGGGGGAGGTGGGGATTGAAGAGACGAGGGGGATGGATGAATTGACGGCTCACACTCCGGAATCCATCCTTATCGTGCGGCATGCAGCGTTGTTTTGCTCAAATTTAAGGGAAAATCATGAATTGTCAATTAATTTCCATACTTTGGGGCTTTTTCTGCAGACTCGTTATATGCAGTACCGCGCCATTCAGCAACAAGGTGC
>CALMJO010000622.1 GCA_937864375.1 uncultured Spirochaetota bacterium | reverse complement strand
GGTTGGCAATGCCACGGGCGTGCACATCGACATCGCGCTTGACGCGCTCGATGGAAAGACCACGTGCGCGAACGGGGGCAATAACGCGATTGCCTGCATCGCCATGGGCGAGAAGGGAAGCATCTACAACGCACCCCCGCTCTACATGGAGAAAATCGCGGTCGGCGGCGACGCGAAGGGCGTTGTGGACATCACCCAGCCTCCCGAGATCAACATCAAGCGTGTGGCGCGCGCAAAGAACCGGTATATCGAGGACCTCACCGTATGCGTGCTCGACCGCGACCGGCATGCGGAGCTGATCGAAAGAATACGCAACACCGGCGCGCGCATCAAGCTGATCAACGACGGCGACATTTCCGGGGCCATCGCTGCGGCCATGATCGACAAACCCATCGACATTCTCATGGGCGTGGGCGGCTCGACGCAGGGAGTGATCGCAGCGGCTGCGGTAAAGTGCCTTGGAGGCGACATGCAGGCGCGTTTCGTCTTCCGTAACGACGACGATCGCGAGACGCTGCGCGCGTCGGGAGAGAGCGATCTGGACCGCATCTTCACGCTGAGCGACCTGATCAGGGACGATGTCGTGTTCGCTGCGACGGGCGTCACCAACGGGGAGCTTCTTCCAGGGGTGAGCTTTTTCTCGGGCGGCGCGCAGACCTATTCCGTCATCATGCGCTCGAAAACGAGGACTATACGCTTCATCACCGCGCAGCACCATTTCGATTACAAGCCGATGTACGGATGATCATCGATAAGACTACCGGAGGATACCATGAAGTTTTTCATAGACACCGCTGATATTAACGAGATACGGAAGGCCAAGGAGTACGGCATACTCGACGGCGTGACCACCAACCCTTCGCTTGTCGCGAAGGTGAAGCGTCCCTATACCGAGGTGCTCAGCGAAATCGTGAAGGAGGTTCCCGGTCCCGTTTCCGCGGAGGTCATTTCGGTGGAATGCGACGGGATGCTCAAGGAAGCGCGCGAGCTGGCGAAGATGGGAAGCAATGTCGTCATCAAGATCCCCCTGATCAAGGAGGGACTCAAGGCGGTGAAGATTCTCGCTTCGGAGCATATTAAAACGAATGTAACGCTCTGCTTCAACGCGCTGCAGGCGCTGATGGCGGCGAAGGCGGGGGCGACGTACATATCCCCGTTCGTGGGCAGGCTCGACGATATCACTTCGGAGGGCATGGACGTAATCGAGGATATCATCACCATTTACGACAACTACGGGTTCGATACCGAGGTCATCGTCGCCTCCATACGCAATCCCCTGCACATCAAGTATGCGGCGCTCATGGGAGCGCACATAGCGACCATTCCTTTTTCCGTGTTCGAGAGCATCGTGAAGCACCCGCTCACGGACGTGGGAGTGGCCAGGTTCCTGGAAGACTACCAGAAAATACCAAAGTGAGGCCATATGGATACCTTGAGAGACCTGGTCGCCCAGTATTCGGGAGTTTCGATGGGGATAGCCGTGGGAGCGATCCTCGTCGCGGGCTTTATCTTAAAAAAGATAAAGGCGCTTGCGCTGGTATTAATAGTCCTCGCAGCGTTCATCGTTTTTCTGCTCATGTACGGCGGGGCCCGATGAAATTGTTATTGAAAAAATAACGCCCGTCCATAGAGTACCGGACTCATGAACAAATGAGCTGAATGGCAGGTAACCGCACGTGAAGCTATCACTGGTCCAGAAGCATAATCCCGAGTCGCTGCTCGCCGAATCGGCGAAGGCGATTCCGCCGTCGGGCATACGGCAGTTTTTCGACATCGTTTCATCGATGCCTGACTGCATTTCGCTGGGTGTGGGGGAGCCGGATTTCATCACGCCCTGGCGCATATCGGACACGGGAATTCTTGCCATCAAGGACGGATGCACGCATTATACGTCCAACAGGGGCCTTCTCGAATTGCGCTCGCTCATCGCCCGCGAGCTGGCGTCGTACCACGGAGTCGAGTATGATCCGGACACGGAGATCGTGGTAACGATGGGCGTGTCGCAGGGGCTCGATATCGCCCTGCGGAGCATAATCAATCCCGGCGACGAGGTTATCATAATTGAGCCCTGCTACGTATCATACGCGGCGACCATCAGACTCCTGAACGGGATCCCGGTGAATGTTCCCGCGCACTTCGAAGAGGAATTCAGGGTGAACTGCACCCGCCTGAAAATGGCCGTCACGCCCAAGACGAAAGCCATCCTGCTCAACTACCCGGCGAACCCTACCGGCGCGAGCCTCAACCGTGAGACGCTGCAGGAGATCGCGGATCTGGCCCTGGAGCACAATCTCATCATCCTTTCCGACGAAATATATTCATCGCTGGTGTACGGCAGGAAGCACGTTTCAATGGTATCGATACCCGGCATGAAGGAACGCACCGTCTATCTGAATGGTTTTTCGAAATCGCACGCGATGACCGGGTGGAGGCTGGGCTATGTCGCCGCACCCGTCTACCTGACCGACGTGATGCTCAAGATTCACCAGTACACCGCCCTGTGCGCTCCCTCTATTTCCCAGTATGCCGCGATCGAGGCGATCGAGAAATCGTCGAAGGACGTAGCGCGCATGAACGCGGAATACACCAGGCGGCGCAATTTCATTGCGAAGAGGTTCAACGAGATCGGCCTTCCGTGCCTTTACCCGGAAGGGGCCTTTTACGTGTTCCCCAAGATAGCCTCCACGTGGCTGACTGACGAGGACTTCGCCCTGCGCCTTCTCAAGGCCGAAAAGGTTGCGGTCGTCCCGGGCGGGGTCTTTGGCGCGCCGGGAGAGGGGCACATCCGCTGCTCCTTCGCCACCTCCATGGATAATATAACCGAGGCGATGAAGCGAATCGAGCGATTCGTCGCCTCCCTCTGAACCGTCTCATGGCATACCTGGTCGACGGATTTAACCTCATATACAAGTTTCCCGATCTCGAGGGCCTCATGTACGAGCACAAGCTCTCCGAGGCTCGCGTGGGCCTGCTCGCAAGGCTGAAGGAACACATGAAACTCACCGGCGCGAAGATCAGCGTGGTCTTTGACGGGAAAAAGGAAAAGATGCTCGAGATCACGAGCGAGCGCTTCGGCTCGATCGACGTCTATTACTCGCTCGAATATTCCGCCGATTTCCTGATCAAGGAGTTCGTGAAGAAGGACCCCAATCCGCGGATGATCACCGTGGTAACCTCGGACAAGGATATTATCGCGTACGTGACGCGTTTTCGCGCGAAGGTGAAGACCAGCGAGGAATTCGCCGAGCACATGAACAAGACCCTGGAGAAATGGATCGAGGAGCGCACCCCGGAAAAAGAGGACAATCCAGAACTCACCGACGAGGAGCTCGGATTCTGGGAAAAGCTCTTCAAGAACAGGAAACACGTGTCATTGTAAACCCGCCGCCAGCACCGCCGCGCCGATGGCGCCGTTTTCCTGGGCGTACCCGGACACCTCGATGGGACACGCCAGCTTGTCTTCCAGGCAGCGGACCACGCCCGTGTTCTTCGCGACCCCCCCGGTCATCATGAGCGGCGTTTCCACGCTCACGCGGCGCGCCATCGAGGCTACGCGGGCGGCGATCGATTCGTGAATTCCCGCTATGATGTTTTTTCTTTCCTCGCCGCGGGAAATGAGCGAAATCACCTCGGATTCCGCGAACACGGTGCAGAGGCTGCTAATTTTTGAGGGTTGCTCCGCATCCAGGGAAAGGGCGCCAAAGCTTTCAAGATCGACCTCGAGCGCCCGCGCCATCACCTCGAGGA
>CALMJO010000621.1 GCA_937864375.1 uncultured Spirochaetota bacterium | reverse complement strand
TCGGGGGAAAGAAGCAGGCCGCCGCCAGGGCGAAGGAGCACGGGGTCGCCGTGGAAAGGGTCGTCCCGCAGCACATAAGGCAGCACCTCCGCAAGGTGTCCGAATCGCAGGCGCCCGTCATGGCGCTTTCGGACATGATCGAGCTCGTGCCCGAAAACGACGAAACCGTCAACCAGCTCATCGAGGAGATCCGCGAGAAAAACGCGCGCATCGTGGTGCCCGTCTACAGCGCTCGCGAGGTGCTCTATCCCAAGCGCAGCCAGAAGCTCCTGATCCCGGACATGGAATATCTCCTGGTGCCGGTCGACGCAGCGCGTTCGCCGGAAACGGTCATCGCGTTCACGCAATCCATCGAGGGAACCAAGGTGAAGGACGAGGTGATCCCGGCCAGGGCGATCATGACCCTGGAGAAATACCTGCTCAACCACTACCGCCAGCGCCGTTCGCAGATGATCCGGAAGGAGCTTTAACCGCTTTCGCCGAATTTCCGCGCGCTCGTTCACGTAAATCCAGACTCGTTTCGCGTTCGAATCTCAATGTATTCGGCCACGGATTTCACGGATTTGCGCGGATCGGGATTTCCTTAAATCCGCATCTATCCGCGTTTATCCGTGGCCTATTTGTTCAGCGCGCCCAAAAAATTAGCCGCGAATTTCACGGATTTGCGCGGATCGGGAAAAATAGGAGTCAGCAGGAAAGTTTGAACGGCTTTCGCGGCGGAGCCGCCGAGCGGCCTATGAGCTGTTCAGGGACGCCGACGGGAGGGATCAGGCCTCGCAGGCGCCCCCGGTGCAGGACGCGCACGCCTCGGACGGGGCCGAATCGGACTTGGACGAGGAGGATGCCGGGCAGCCCTTCCCCTTGTAATCGTTCACGTAAAAGCCCGAGCCCTTGAAGATGATGCCCACCCCGGCGCTGAAGAGCCTTTTCGCGCCCCCTCCGCATTTGACGCAGCTCGCAACGGGCTCGTCCTTCATGGACTGGAAGACTTCAAATTTATGGTTACATTTTGCGCATTGATAATCATATGTAGGCATTGACGGACCTCCGGAAATAGGTGCGACCAGACCAGAAATGGCGGAAGGCGGATTTCGTCAAGGAAAAAATCGTTCACAATTATCGCCTCGAATTCGTACAATTCCCATGCACCGGAATTCGCAAAAACGCCTTTCCATACCCGGGGCGACATGGTTCGTCACTACTGTGACTGAAGCAAGGTTTCCCTTTTTCAAATATCTTGAGATAGCAGGTCTCGTCGAGGAACATGTAAAACTGCTAAAGACTCTCACATTCTCACAGATATTCGCATATGCCATAATGCCTGATCATGTTCATGTGATTATTAAACCTGCGCGGGAAAATAATCTTTCAAGAATTATGGGTGGATTCAAGCGTAACACTTCCCGGGAATGTAACATAATGCTTAAAAACGAATCGTTTATCCGTTGCCACCCCGAAGGCGCGGATTCGAATCCGCGCCTTCGGGGGCATCCGGCAATTGATTCCCATCTACCGAAGCATATCGAAAAAATGAATGAGTTGAAAAATCTCTTTCATCAGCGGCAGGATATGATCCACATTCCCCCTTCAAATGGCAAAAATCCTACCACGACCATTACATCCGCGACACGCAGGATTTTAATAACCATGTCAAATACATACTGGGCCAGGAGGTAAAACACGGCATGAAGGGAATAACATGGATTGATGCGGATCTTAGATCATTTTTTCAACAATCCCGCTCTTTTACCGTGAATCGGACTTAATCTTTTTTATAGGAAGTGCTTTCAAAAAGAACTCCTGATTTCTCGGACCTAATCGTATGAATATTGACAATATACCACCCGGGTGGTATATTAGTAGTATGAAAATGAAAACTTCTATAACCATTAGCAATGAATTACTGCTTGAAATCGACTCCCTGCTTCAGGGCAAAGGCAACAGGTCCAATCTGATCGAGAAAGCAGTACGGGAATACATCGATCGTCAAAAAAGAGCCGTACGCGATAATTCGGATATTGAACGCATAAATAAAGCATGCGATGACCTGAACAAAGAAGCGATCGACGTCCTCAAATACCAGGTACTGCGTTGAAGCGCGGCGAGTTGTTCAGGGTTTACAAGGGGTCGCGCCGTGATCCCGGGAATTACCGCGTATTCGTGGTGGTGAGCAGGCAGGCGCTCATCGACTCAAGCTTTTCCACAGTTACATGCGCCCCCATTTACAGCAATTCATCCGGCATCTCGACGCAGGTAATGCTCGGAGTCAACGAGGGCTTGAAACACGACGGCTGCATTTTCTGTGATGAACTGGTGAGCATCCCCAAAAACATGCTCACCGATTATATCGGTTCACTTTCCATGGAAAAGCTCCAGGACCTGAATCGATCCCTGAAAATCGCTCTTGAACTGGAGGATTGAATCCGGATACGGTCCTAAAAATGCCCGTACCATCATCAGGCTTATCTTAAAACAGTCATGACCATTTTACGATGTATCGTAGAATGGTCGGCATGAAAACGGGCGCCTGAAGGCGCGTTAGCGCGTACGCGCCTTCAATTTTACTGTTCACACCACCTCATACTGTAGCGCATGATGTTACCGGGGAGGACCTTTTCGAAAGGTTCAATATCTCAATTCCGACAACCTGATTTTTATCGTTTAAATCAAGGACGACCCCGGGAGCGACCTCCTGTGACTCATAGACCGCTTCATCATCAAGCCTGAGACATAATGCATCCGCCTTCTCATCGATTTTGATTTTCATAGTTTCCCTCTTATGGTTCTGTCAAAGTACGTGGTTATTATCACTATGTATTTTTCTCCAGCCGCTCCCAAAACGCGTCATGTTTATTCC
>CALMJO010000620.1 GCA_937864375.1 uncultured Spirochaetota bacterium | reverse complement strand
TCGTCGGCAGCGTCAGATGTGTATAAGAGACAGATCTTCGTATATCAAATCATGTTCGGCCGCGCTCGCGTCGCGAATCCTTCCCATGTACACATCCGCCTCTTCCCTGGGAAAAAGGTCGTACATGGATT
Source organism: uncultured Spirochaetota bacterium (assembly GCA_937864375.1). Taxonomy (GTDB): domain Bacteria; phylum Spirochaetota; class UBA4802; order UBA4802; family UBA5368; genus FW300-bin19. The sequence goes on along the minus strand of CALMJO010000620.1, from coordinate 11,620 downwards.
TTCCCGTGACATCCTCGGCCCGCGCGTTCATGTTGGCAAGCGCGCGCTCGTTATACGAAATGACGATCCCTTCCGGCGAGTAGAAGCCCACGGCGATCCCCGCCTGCTCGTGCAGCAGTCGGTACTTCTCCTCGCTTTCCGTGAGCATGCGCTCCTTGCGCCTGAGCTCCCGGTTCGCGCCGTAAAGCTTGAACGCCATCTTGATTGACGCGTCCAGAACGACGCTCCCGCTGTTTTTCACCACGTACCCGTACGAGGTGATCTTTTCGGTTTTTTCCACGACCTCTTTTTCGGTGTGCGACGAGAGGAACACGACGGGGATGTCATGGTCTTTCAGAATTTCGGCCGCGGCCTCGGTCCCGTCCATTCCATGGCCAAGGTCTATGTCCATGAGGATGAGGTCTATCCCGCCGTGAAGCTCATGCACTGCAGCGATCGCCGCCGGCCCGTTCGCGGCGGTGACGACCGCGTAGCCCTCTTTCTCGAGCTGGCGCGCCTCCATCATCGCGATGAGGGCCTCGTCCTCGACGAGAAGTATCGTTTTCTTTTGGATTTCCATCCTGCCTTCAGGTTTTCACATGTCGACGTATCCTTATCCTATAACATTCCCGCGCTCCGGTCAAACAAAGAAATTGGCGCTCGGGGCGGACGGGTCCGCCGCCGCGCGGGAGAGCGGATCGTCCTTCGACTTTGAATCCCTCCTGGCGTGTTTTCTGCCCTGTTTTTTCCCCATTCTCTCTCCCCGCCGTTTCCTGTTCGCGAAACCGCTATCGGCCCGGCAGTTTAACCCTGCGCCCGGTTCGCCGTCAGCCCTGCGGCGGACTTTTCGCTTTCCGCCGGGAAGCATACGCGCGCCTCCGTGCCTCGTTCTCCCGTTATCGTAATCCCCCCGCCTATCTGCTGGGCGAGCAGGCCCACGAGCTGGGTTCCCAGTCCCTTCAGCCTCCCCGGGCTTTCCCCCGCGTGCATGCCCACGCCGTCATCGGCCACGCTGAGCGCGATGACGCCGTCGCTCCGCTCGAGCGCGATTCGAAGGATTCCCCTGCGCTCCCCGGGGAACGCGTACTTGAGCGCGTTGGAAACCAGCTCGTTCAGGATGAGGCCCAGGGGCACCGCCCGCTTGAGATCGAGCTCGGCGTCATCGAGCTCGAGCGCGAGCGTTACCCGGTCCGGGTGGATCGAGTAGGCGTCAAAGAGCCGGCGCGCGATGTCGCCTATGTACCGCTTGAGGTCGACATGCCCTATGCCGGGCGTGCCGTAGAGCTGCTGGTAAATACGGCTCATCGACTGTATGCGCGAGATCGCCTTCCGCAGCACCTCCCGCATGTCCCCGTCATCCATCGAATTCATCTCCATCGAGAGAAGGCTCTCGATGATTCCCAGGTTGTTCTTCACGCGGTGCTGGAGCTCGCGCATGAGCGTTTCCCTTTCACGAACGCTTGAATGAAGCGTCGCGAGGTTCCTGGAATTCATGAGGGAAATCGCGGCAATGCCGGCAAAGGCGGTTACGATCCTGCGGTCCTCGTCATTGAATCCTCCCGCACGGTTTGCAAGTCCGATCAGGCCCACCGCATTATTCTCGATCACGAGCGGCGCGAACATGACGTTGTCCAGCCGGACATGACCGCTTGGCATGAATTCCATCCAGGGACCGTCATGAAAACTGTTGTCGTAGACCGCTTTTTTCTCGCGGTACGCGACCGCGCGAAGGCCGCGGATGGGCATGGGAAGCTTTGGATCGACGGAGCACGACCGGCCCCCCGAGTCCAGGAAGAGGACCTCGTTTTCCTCCCCTCCCGGGGCGAGAAGCGCCACGTAGCCCGCGCTCGCCCCCGTGAGATCCTTGCAAATATCAAAAATTGTGCGCGCCGCCGCGGCAAAGTCCCTCTGTTCCAGCACGGCCCGCGATGCGCGAAGCATGGCCTCGTTTTCGGTCATTTTTCGCGTAAGCTGCGCAAGTGCGGCTTTCCGCCCGGTAATATCAAGGGCGATCTCCACGACGCCGAGGATCGTCCCGTCGGCATCAAATACCGGCTCCGCGCTCTCCTCCCAGTACCTGCCGTCCGGCGTCCGGATTTCGGTGCGCTCGGTCTTTTGGGATTTCAAAGCCTCAATCGTGGGGCAGCCTGCGCAGGGCATGGCCGGGTCGGCCCAAAAAGAATGACACGTGTGTCCCCGCATTTTCTCCGGGACCGTGTGCACGGACTCCGCCGCCGTCCTGTTCGCCCAGATGATCTCAAGGTTCGGGTTGACGAACGCGATGTTCGTGGTGATCCCGTCCAGGATCGCCTGCTTCTGGGCCTCGCTCTCGCGCAGCGCAGTCTCAATTTCCTTCCGCGCGGTGATGTCGGCGATGAGCCCGTCGTATCCGCATACCCTTCCCTGCGCGTCGCGCACGAGGGTCGCGGTATTCCTCACCCACCGGACGGAACCGTCCCGGTGAAGGATCCGATGCTCCACCCAGGGCGATTCGGCCCCCGCCATCACCCGCTCTCCCAATCCGGTGACTGCGTCCCTGTCGTCGGGGTGCACCATGCGGTACCAGAGGTAGGGGTCCGCGGCGTAGTCCTCCTGGCCAAAGCCGGTCACCGAGAAACAGCCGGGACCGTGGACGGTGCCCACGGGCGTGCCGGCCTCACAGGTGACCGTGTAAATGTAATCCGACACCGAGGAGAGGAGGGCGCGGAACCGGGACTCGCTCGCGCGCAGCGACTCCGTCGCCCTGATCCGTTCGGTCGCGTCCTCGAAGATGACCGCGAACTGTCCCTTGCGGGGGCTGTAGGCGGTGACGGAATACCATCGGTCGAGCTGCCGCGAATAACTTTCGAACTTGTCAACGGCCCCGGTGAGCGCGACCCTGCCGTAACGCTCGATCCAGACCTGCTCGGTCCCGGGCAGCGCCTCCCGCACGGTACGTCCGGTGAGCGCTTCCGCGCGCAATCCGGTGAGGCGCTCGAACGCAACGTTGAGCGCCAGAAACCGGTAGTCCGCCGGGCGCCCGATCTCGTCGAGTATGATCTCGTGCAGGGCGAACCCGTCCATCATGTTGTCGAAGAGGGAGCGGTATTTCTCCTCGCTTTGAGCGAGCATCGTCTCGCGATCGAGGAGCTCCTCGCTCATCCTGGTGAGCTCCTCGTTCGCGGCTTCCATCTCCTCCACGGTCGCGTTCAGCTCTTCGTTCACGGCCTCGATCTCCATCGATTTCGCGGACAGGCGCGCGTGGGCCTCGTACAGCCTGAACGCCATCCTGATCGCGGCGAGGAGAACCGTGGCGCCGCTGTTCTTGACCACGTACCCGTACGAGGTGATGGATTCGGTTTTCTCCACGATTTCCTTTTCGGTATGAGAGGAGAGGAATACCACTGGTATGTCGCGCATCGTCAGAATCTCACGCGCCGCTTGAGTACCGTCCATTCCCGGACCCAGGTTAATGTCCATAAGAATGAGGTCGATCCCGCCCGTATCGCTGCGAACCGTCTCGACCGCCATTTCCCCGCGCGCCGCCTGGATCACCGCGTATCCCTCGTCCTCGAGGGTGCGCGCCTCCATCATCGCGATGAGGGCCTCGTCCTCGACGAGAAGAATCGTTTTTCTTCCGGATCGCATTTCAACTGCCGCCGTCATGTCTGAATATCACGCGGGCGATGGCCACCATAACGGTGCGCCTTCCCACTATTACACTATTGCATGGAAAGAGGGAAAGGTATCACATGGACGTGTGATTCAGGAGTAATATAGGTGTGATTTTACGGATTCGGCACGCGAACTCCGTGAAGGGCACGAGCAAGGAAAGAAAGTGCGCGCGGGAAAACCCGCGGGACCTGCGCATCGCGGGCGTTTCGTGCGAATGAATGCGTGCGGTTGAATCGCGGCCCGCCGGGAAAGGCCGGAGGGCCGACGATCAAATTCCGCGCAACGGCGCTCGCCACGGGTACGCCACCGGTTGTTTACTACGACGCGTATCTCCGGATGAGGTCCTTCGCGATGAGCACGCGCTGGATCTCCGATGTCCCCTCGCCAATCTCGCCGAGCTTCGCGTCCCGGTAGAGCCTTTCCACGGGGAATTCCTTCATGTACCCGTACCCGCCGTGCACCTGCACCGCGAGGCTCGAGCACTGGGTCGCCGCCTCGGACGCCCACACCTTCGCGACCGACGCGAGCACCGCGCTCTCGGGATTCCCCGTGTCCTTCGCCCACGCGGCCTGGTAGATGAGCAGGCGCGCGACGTCGGACTGGATCGCCATGTCGGCGATCTTGAAGGAGATCTCCTGGTAGCGGTTGATGGGCTTCCCGAAGGCCTTGCGCTCCTTTGAATAGGCGTTCGCGAGCTCCATGCAGCGCACGGCTATGCCCAGGCACACCGTGGCCATGCCTATGCGCCCGTACTCGAGGGTCTGCATCGCCTGTATGAATCCCTTCCCGACCTCTCCCAGGACGGCGCTCTCCGGCACGGCGCAGTCGCTCAGGAAGAGCTCGGCCGTGGGCGAGCCGCGGAAGCCCATCTTCTCGAAGGGCTTGCCCGCGGTGAAGCCGGGCGTCCCCTTGTCCACGATGAAGCTGGTCACGCCCGCGCCCGGGCCCCTGGCCCTGTCGGTGTAGGCGAAGATAAGGGCTGCGTCCGCGATGGAGGCGTTGGTGATAAAGGTCTTGGCGCCGTTCAGCACCCATCGGTCACCCTTTTTTTCCGCGCTCGTCGTGATGCCGGCGGCGTCGCTCCCCGCCCCCGGCTCCGTGAGGCCAAAGCAGCCCACGAGCTCGCCCTTTACGATACCGGGTAAATATTTTTCCTTCTGCGCGGCGCTCCCGAAGCGGCGCACCGGGATGCCAAAGAGCCCGCTCGAGGCGCCGGATGAAAGAAAGGTCGAGGCGCAGGCCTTGGCGACCTCCTCGCCCGCGATCATCTGGCTGATCAGGTCGAGGTCCGTGCCCCCGTATTTATCCTCGTGCGCCATGCCGGGGTAACCTATCCCCGCGAGCTTCTTTATGTTTGCCCTGATGAGCTTTTCGACCTCGTCGTGCGGCGCCGCGTCGAGCGCCTGGGCGAAGGGTTCGATTTCCTTCGCGCAGAATTTAGCGAAGTTTTCCTTTATGGACAGCTGCTCCTGCGTCAAATCGTAATTCATGGTTGGTTCTCCTTTCCGTGATGTCCGTGCGCCGCCGCTAGAAAAAGCTCAGGATGCGCGAGATGATGAACCTCTGGATCTCCGAGGTCCCGCCGCCTATCTGCGCGATCTTCGCGTCGCGCATGAAGCGCTCCACCGGGTACTCGTGGATGAAGCCGTACCCGCCAAAGATCTGCACCGCCTCGCTCGCCGCCTTCGTACCCCAGTCGCCCACCATCGCCTTCGCGATGGAGGTGTGCAGGTGATTGAGGGGCTTGCCCGAGTCCTTGTCGAACGCGACGCGATACACGCACATCCGCGCGGCTTCCTTGACGATCTTCATGTCGGCGAGCTTGCGCTGGATCGCCTGGAAGGAGTTGATGGGCTTGTCAAACTGGACGCGCTCCTGCGAATAGCGCGTGCACTCCTCGATGGCCCACTGCAGCGTCCCTATGAAGGGCGCCAGGAGCGACGAGCGGTCCCACGAGAGCGTCTCGTGCGTGTACTCGAACCCTTTTCCCACTTCGCCTAAAAGGTTCTCCTCCGGGACCTCACAGTTGTCCAGGAAGACCTCGGAGGTCGCGGACGCGCGCACGCCCATCTTGTGGAAGGGCCGGCCCGTGGAAAAGCCCTTGAAATCGCGATCCACGATGAATGCCGTGATGCCGCCGTGCTTGAGCTTCTTGTCCACGGTCGCGTATACCACGCACACGTCGCACACGGGGGCGTTGGTGATGAATGTCTTGGACCCGTTCAGGATCCATTTATCGCCCTTCTTCTCCGCGGTCGTGGACATGGACGCGGCGTCGCTTCCCGCGCCCGGCTCCGTGAGCCCCATGCAGCCGATCCATTCTCCGGTCGCGAGCTTTGGAATGTATTTCTCGAGCTGCGCCCTGTTGCCGTGCTTGTAGATGGTGTCCGCGCACAGGTAGGTATGCGCGCCCAGCGCGAGCAGGTGTCCCTGGTCCACGCCCGCGTGCCCCAGCGCCTCGGCCGAGAGGCAGCAGGTCACCACGTCGGCGCCCGAACCGCCCAGGTCCTCGGGAAAGGGAAGGCCCAAGAGCCCCATCGCTCCCAGCTTCTTCCACACCTCCATGGAAAACTCGCTCTTGAGATCGGCCTCCTCCACGAGGGGCGCGATTTCCTTCTTCGCGTACTTGTAGACCGACTCCCTGAACATCAATTGCTCTTCAGTAAATCCGAACTCCATATGGACCTCCGTTGCGGATGGAAATATATTTCATGATGTGCGCGCCTCACATCGCGCACGGGGCGGGCCGGCGGTCCGCCCCTACGGGCGACGGGCGGTGGCCCGTCATTACCGTTTTTTTATCCCCATCATCAACCGCGCCTCGTCGGGCGTCGCGACGCCGCGGCCCAGGCATTCGGCCGCGCGCACCGCGACCGACACTTGTTCAAAGCTTCCCTTCGCGAGCTCGCCGTCGGGCATGCGGATGTTGTCCTCCAGGCCCACGCGCATGTGCCCGCCCAGGATTCCCGACTGCATGATCGCCGGGAACTGGTCCAGCCCCACGCCGCAGGTGGTGAAGTTCGCGTGCGCCGGAAGCGCGTTCATGAGCGCGACGAAGGTCTCCACCCTGAAGGCCTGTCCGCCTGCGACGCCCCAGACGAAGTTGAAGTTCATGGGATTCGTGAAGAAACCCTGCTTCATGATGAGCAGCGTGTTGTCGAGGCCGCCCATGTCGTAGACCTCGATCTCCGGCTTCACACCGTTCTCTTCCATGGCCTTGCCGAAGTCCTGGAGCATCGTGAAGGTGTTCTCGAACACGAAGTCGATGAAGATCTTCCCGCTCTTGCGGTCCAGGAGGCTGAAGTTCATCGTGTTGGTGTTGAGCGAGGCCATTTCGGGCTTCACCGCGGCGATCTGCGAGATGCGCTGTTCGGCGGTCTTGCCCATGCCCACGGCCGAGCTCAGGTTCACGATGAGCTCGGGGCAGCGCTGCTTGATGGCGTCGTGCGTCGTGCGGATGCGCTCGTGGTCGTGCGTGGGCATGCCGTTGTCCTCGCGCGCGTGCACGTGGACCATGGCGGCTCCCGCCTTCCAGCACTTGTACGCCTCTTCCGCAAATTCCGCCGGGGTATAGGGGACCGCCGGGGTCTGGTTCTTCATGGTTGCCGCGCCCGCAAGCGCCGCACAGATTATTACCGGTTTCGACATGTCGGGTTTTCCTCCTCTTCTCTTTTCCTCGATCCCTGATTCGGGCTCGGGTACGTAGGGCTTGCGCGCCTTGGGCTGCCAGCCGGATTTGGCCCTTTCCGCCTCCGGCTTGAAGTGGTCGATGTCCAGTATCGTCGTGGTCGTCTTTTCGGCGAAGACCGCCTCCACGCGCATTCCTTTCTTCACGTCCCCGGGCTTCACCCCGTCCAGGATGTGCGCCATAGGCGTATCGGCCCCGTCGAGCTTTATCATCGCGATCACGTACGGGGGCTTGCGCGCAAGGTGACGGTCCTCGTAGCGCACGACCGTGAAATTCACGACCGTGCCGGTGGCGGACACGTCCACCCAGTTGTTGCGGATGTCCGTGAAGTCCTTCTGGCAGACCTGCCGCGGGGGCAGATACACCTTGCCGCACGTGGGGCACTTCGTTCCCATGATCTTCTTCTGGTCCCGGATGGTGGTGAGAAATTTGCTTCCCACCCTCCCGGCGAAGTAGGTGTAGGGGAGCGCGAGTTTCCCTTGAACGGCGAAACTGTCCTTGTCGGTGTTTTTCGTGCTCATCTGTCCCTCCTCACTCATCTATCTCGAAATACTTGATGTCGAAAATGCTGCCCACCCGGTGCTCGTTCCACACGGGCCTTACCCTGGTTCCTGACTTTTCATTGCGCCCGCCCTGGATGCGATCGATCTGGTCGCTGCGGATCAGATGCATGAAGATGTCGTTCCCCTTGCAGCCGTCCAGGAGCACCATGATCATGCCGTAGGGCGTCTCCCTCGATTCGCCGGTGAGTGGGTCGGGGAACGAATAGTACACGTATTCCATGTAGCGCACCTGGCCCTTGGGCCCCACCTCCACCCATTCCTCCGCGCGTACGCGGCACTCGGCACACACCTCGCGCGCCGGAAAATGCATGCGGCCGCACTTGGGGCAGCGGTTGGTGATGATTTTTTTCTCCTTGAGGGCGTTCAGGAATTTTCCCATGATGGGGCCGGTTACGAAGGCCTGGTTGACGGATATCGTCTTCTTGAGCATCAGGAGCTCCTGCTCCGGTTCGCCGGTGGCCATGGGGTCCACGTACTTTTCGAAGTACAGTCCCCACTTGAGCGCGATGTTGATGTCCCCGATCGCCGCGCCGCGCCCGGCCGCCAGGAGGCTGTTGGCGTCGATCTTCCCCAGGATCATGTCCACGTAGTCCTTGGCCTCGCCGAATTCCAGGGTGACCGACGTCTTGCAGTCAATGCCGGTCACCAGCCGGCATTTCTGGTCCTTGATGAAGACCGTCCACTTGCCGCCGTCCTTCCCGCCCAGGTCGAACCCGTAGATGTAGTCCACGCCCTCTGTCGCGTCCGCCTTGAAGCGGCTCACCACGGTCCCGAACATGTCCGCGAGGTAGTCCTTCACCGACATCTCCTTCTTGGGCGGCGCGTACTTGCGGAAGAGCTTGCCGGTCTTCCCGAACGCGCCCAGGTCCCCTTCCACCTTGATCTTCCCGCCGGTGAAGGCGCTCGTCGCGTCCACCTTGCCCATGTTCACGCCCACGAATGTCTCGGAGTCCGAAACCATGGACGCGACGCACCCCGCGAGGTCCTTCGCCTTCTCGAGCTTCATCGCGCCGTCCTTCACCGTGAGCTTCCACTTTCCCGCCCCGGCGATGTCGTAGCCGAACACGGCGTCCACTCCCGCCGCTCCCTCGGGACGGAAGCGCTCCTGCATCGTATCGAAAATATCGTCTACCGTTACTCCCCAGTATTCTGCCATCTTACGCCTCCTGCCAGTTGAGTTCTTTCTCGAGCATCATGAGCACCGTCCACATGGTGCCCCCGAACCCGGAGGCGAGCGCGTGGTTCACGGGTTTTGGTATCTGGTGCGCCCCCGCGTCGCCGCGCACCTGCAGGGCCGCCTCGGCCACGCGCAGCAGCGCCGTCGCGCCAATGGGATTCGACGCGATCACCCCTCCCGAGGGGTTGACCGGCATCTTCCCGCCAATCATGATCTCGCGGTCCTCGACGAGCTTCACGGCCTCGTCCCCCTTGAGCAGGAAGAAGTCGCGCAGCCAGTCGACGCCCCACCACGACGCGGGATCGTACATCTCGAAGACGTCAAAGTATTCGAGCGGCTTCTTGATCCCGTTGCGCGCGTAGAGGTTCTCGGCGGCAAAGCGCTGGGTCTGGCGCGCCGGGTACTTGTCGTCGTAGCCAAAGATGTTGAACACCTCCTCCCGGTGCACGGTTATGTGATCGCGTACCCACACGGGCTTCTTCGAGAGCTCCTTCGCTTTCTTTTCGCACGCGAAGATCACCGCGCACGCCCCGTCCGACTGCGAGCACATCTCTATGAGCTTGAGGTCTCCCACCAGCTTGGGCGAGTTCTTTATGAGGTCGTCCGCCTGTGCGAAGTCGAGCCCGAACGAGCGGTGCGCGTTGGAATTGAGCGCCGCGTGCTTGTCCATGATGATGCGGTAGGTCATGGACACCTTCTTGGCCCGCTCCTCGCCGAACTCGTAGATGAGGTCGTAGGCCTTGGAGCCCGTGAGCGCCCCCGTCTGGAGGTTCCTGAACCAGAGCGGATCGGCCATGTTCGTAATGCCGCCGGTAGTATGGCCCTCCTGCAGCTTCTCGAAGCCTATGGCCATGACGATGTCGTACATGCCGCTGGCGACGAGGTTATCCGCCGCGCATCCGATGGTGATTCCCACCGTGCCCCCGGTGGTGATCCGGAAACAGTCCTTGCCCCCGGCGCCGGTCCCCAGCGTGTGCCAGAGGTCGGGCTGGTGTATCATCTCGAAGAGCTCCATGTTGCCGTGCACGATGCAGTCAATGTCCTTCATCGTGAGTCCGGCGTCCTTGAGCGCCGCGGCTATCGCCTCGTGCATCATCTCGGGCTGGTTGACGTCCTCCCGGTGGCTGGAGTGCTTGGTCTGCCCTATGCCTATTATCCCGACGTTCCTGTTCTTTTTTCCGTGTGCCATGTTCCGTCCTCCCTAGCTCTCCATGATGAGCACCGCCTGGTGCTGACCGGCGCCGCCGTATGCCGCCTGCGCGAGCGCGCGTTTCACGCCCTTGACCTGGCGTTCGCCCGCCTCGCCGCGCAGCTGCAAGAAGCACTCGATCGCGCGCGCGGCTCCTCCCAGGAGAAGCGGGTTCCCGTTCAGGTGCCCGCCCGAAAGGTTGACGTTGAACGTGTCCGGGCCCCCCTCGTCGATCCAGGCGCCGCCCTTTCCGTCGCCGGCGATTCCCACGCCCTCCGCCCACAGGGGAAGCTGGTAGGCCGCATGGTCGGAAAGCTCGAAGAGCTGGATGTCCTTTTTTGGATCCTTCACGCCGGCCTTCGCGTAAGCGCGGGCCGCGGCATTTTTAAGCGGGAAGTTCGACGCGAGGTCCCGGTCTCCCATGAAGTACTCGTCCATGCAGGACCCGAACCCCGCCATCCATACCGGGTTCTTCGTGAATTCCTTTGCGCGCTCCTCGCTTGCGATGAGCATCGCGTACGCCCAGTCGGTGACCGGGTAACAGTGCAGCGCGCGCAGCGGATCGCAGACCATGGGCGAGGACATCACCGTCTTCTCGTCCACGTCGTCGTTCACCCGCGCGTAAGGATTCTTCTTCCCGTTCCTGCGCGCGCGCACGACGATCTTCGCGAGCTGTTCGTCGGTGATCCCGGCCTTTTCCGTATACTCGCCCGCCTGCAGGGCGTCCGCGCTGCGGAAGTCCATTCCGAGCGGCCTGCAATAGAAGGGATCGTAGGCGAGGTTGGTGCACATGAGGCGGCTCTCGGACTGCGATTCCTTGCAGTGCCCCATGAAGAGGACCACGTCGTCGTGGCCGGACAGGATGCACGCCATCGCGTAGCCCAGGCCGTTGATGCTCTCCTGCGCCATCTTTTCCTCGCCGCGGAAATGGGCGCCCACCACGTCGGTCACGCCGTTGTTCGAAATCGTGCGCGCGTCGAACACGTCGTCCGAGCAGGTGATGATGTTGCGGATCCCCTTCTCCATATCAAAGGTCACCTTCGTCTGCTCCATGATTGACTCGAAGCACTCCAGCAGCATGTTCTGAAAGCGCAAGTGCGGATACTCCGGCTGATTCCTGACCTGCGCCACCGCGCAGATCGCCGCCCTTTTACCCATTGCCGTCCCTCCTGTAATGGTAGTTTGCCGAGACTCACGACTGAATGAGAAATTAGTTCCAGTAATCGCTGCGAATCAATTCGCGCGCCCGATCCGCGTCCCCGCGGGCGCCTTCTTCAAATCGTCTTCGACCTCGTCCCCGTGACGAGGCGCGCTATGAGCTCAAGGAGCATCTGCTCCGTGCCCGCGCCTATCTGCCCGAGCTTCGCGTC
>CALMJO010000619.1 GCA_937864375.1 uncultured Spirochaetota bacterium | reverse complement strand
ATTTTTTGCCCTGTTGTCTTTTTCCTTACGAAAAATCGCCTAACTCAAGTAATTAATGAGAATATCATGGAATTTTTAAATTCTTCAAACAAAATGATATCTCCTTTAATTTAATTAATAAAAAATTAAGTTTATTGTTAAAACAAATTGGCCATTTTAGACAACTTGATTATATACACCGTACTTCAAATAAACAACCAGCAAAGAATCATAGTAAAATATTTCGTAAAAATTTTCACATGTTCTTTACTGAGTTGCTTTATAATATTCTGCAGATAAATTAACTACATGAAATACAATTATAAAGTAAAACCGTTATAATATGCAACCTTTAAAATTATTTAGTGGTAAAAAAGAGCATTACTGGTTTTTACTATCTCCCCCCTCTCATCGAGGATGACCTGTACCCACATCTCACGTAGCTATACAAAATTTGAGATAAATTTACAGCTCCCGCACCCCCAGAGGGGGGTAAGGCACTACAAAGTGTATTTTTTAAATGCTATTACCAAATGAATTCATTTCAAAATCATATTTAGCAGCTTTTTCTTTGCCCCCTCCGGGGGTGCGGGAGCTAGAGAGTGATATGTTTGTCAACAGGTAAGGGCTTTGTTTATTCAGCTTTTTCTTCTCTCGGGAATACCTGCCGGCTCTTTTCCTGTATTATAAAACTCCTCGGTTAGATAAAGGCCGCAGTAACAGTGTCCGAACTCTTTCTGGTCCGGGACACAGTAATCGCATGGGCAGATCATATCCTTATCCTTCTCGCGAACACCCTCTGCATCGCGGCATGGACATGAAAAATTACCGTACCTGTTGTAGTTTTTCATCAGCCCTTCGGTGATCATCTCCATGTGTTCATTATCTCTATTGAGTCTCCATTTATTCTTCCCGGCACCATTGAGATAAAAAGAGAGACGTCATCATAGGATTTAGCTTTCATTTTTTTCATCTCTCTATAAAATATTTTTTATATCCATCTTCGGTAACACCGACAATCACTTTATCCCCGTCAAGAATCAGGAATGGAAAGCCTACATCTTTTTTGTATTTCTCTTTCAGTTCGCTTTTTATCCTGCTTTTTTTCAAAATCAAACCCATCAACATATACATAGCTAAATTTTAAGCCTTTCCCCGGGAGCCTTTTGACCCGAACACATTGACTTTTCGGTGGAGGGTGCTTCCGATATCAATCGTTATGTGGGCGAGCTTCTCCCGCGAAGAGGACGCAGATTCCTGGATATTAATTTTTTAGATTTGCTTGACGAGCCCCGCTACGGGAAGTATTCTAATATATCAGTCAACATTACTTATGGTTACTCATGAAATGAGGAGTTACCTCAAATGTACCTTGACCGTATTGAGCTCAATCCCCGCGTATGTGGCGGCAAACCGGTAATCAAAGGAACCCGGATTCCGGTTTCCATTATTATTTCGCATCTGGCGGAAGGGGAAAGCTGGGTTTCCATACTGGAAGGTTACCCCGAGCTCACGGAAACGGACATCCGGGCGTCGCTGCAATACGCATCCGCATCGATTGAACATACCGAGTTCGCTGAAACGGCCGTACAATAGTCCATGCGTCTTTACCTCGATCAAATGTTCAGACGCGTGCCGACGACGAACAGATCTTAGAATACGTCATCGCTGAAAAACGAACATTAATCACGCATGATGACCATTTTGGCGACTGGACCGTGTTACCGCTCAAAACACACCCCGGCGTTATACGAATAAAAATCCATCCGCCCACGATTGATAGAATTGCCGAACGCTTGCTGCCGTTCCTTCGAATACATGAACAAGATCAATTTTCGAACAATCTGGTAATTATCGATCGGAATCGCGAACGCTGGATTAACACTTCTGCCGAATAAGTACGGTTGCACGCCAAAGCTATGGGTCTTATTCAAGATTACGACATTCCACTATCATTTCGTGGCATCCCATTACAATTTAAGCCCTCTGCCTGGGTGCTTTTTGCCGGGGAAGGGCATCTTTAAGCAGGAGCTTGCTTCCAGGAAGCTGATTTATGTCAGGACGCTTTAACCTCGCCGAGGAAGCAATTTCCTGGATGGTAATCGAACCCTCGCCCCTATCCCATCCCCCTCACCAAATCGCGGAAGAAAAGAAAATCCTCATACGAAACATCCGGCGGAACATTGTGGTCGGTCGAAGGAATGTACCCGCAGTGTTCGAGCATGAAGGGGACCACGCGCTCCACCTCCTTCCTGATCGCGTCCTTTCCCTGCGCCAGGGCGATCTTGTCTATCCCGCCCATGAGCGCGATGCGCGGCCAGTCGCGCCGCACCTTCGTGACGTCCATGCCCGCCTGCACCTCGAAGGGCCACAGGAAGTTTATCCCGGCGCCGGCGAATTGCGGAATGAGCATGGTCATGTCGCCGTCCGTGTCCACGCTCACCGCCGGGATTCCAAGCTCCCCGCGGAAAAAGCCCACGAGCTCGCGGTAGTACGGCATCATGAACTCGTCCACCATGGCCGGGCTTATCATGGGGCCGTTCTTGCCGCACATGTCCTCGTGCAGGTCCACGATTTCCGGCCGCCTTCGCTCGCAGAGCTGCCGAATGACGGACTTCCACATGACGAGCCAGTGCGCGGCGATCTCGTGCATGAGCTCCGGCCTGTCGCAGAGCGCGTACATCATCCCCTCGACGCCAAAGAGAAAGCGGTAGGTGGCGAAGATGCCCGTGATCCTCACGAAGAGCGGCCAGGGCTGGTCGAGCGCGAGCTGGATGAAGGGCTGGAACTGGTCGACCCTCCCGGCGCTTGCGGGATCGAGCCGATCCTTCACGGAGAGCCATCCCGCGCGGTCCTTCACCGGGAAGTCCAGGTAGCGCGGGATCGCGCTCGCACCGTCCGCGTGCACCTCGATGATGGAACCGGTCATGTCGCGCTTGACGAGGTGCGCCCCGCGGCGCTCCAGCACCTCCTCCTCGAAGAGCGGGAAAAATCCCGGGTGCTGCCACGAGCCAAAGTCAATGTGCGACTGCGGGTCAAAGCCGTGATAGAAATAGGCGAACGCCGGGTCGTTGATCTCGGCGGGAAGGCACTCGCCGTGCCAGCGCGCGATCGTTTCCGGCCAGAAGCCCATCCCCTCCCAGCGGTAGTAGCGGTCCACGGGCTCAAGGCGTACCGTGGCCGTGAAGCGCTCCCTGGGCGTCATTTCCATGTGGACCTCCGTGACGTGTATAGTTATGCCTGTTTCTTGTAAAATAATAAGGTAGGGTTGCCGATTTGATGGAATATCGTAAAAATGCTTGTATTTTCGTACGGAATAAGCGCCCGTTGGAAGGGGGCGCCGTGGCGTTTCCCCCGTGAGCAAAGCATGAGCACTACCTTCCTGAACCTTTCCTATCCCGTCGGCGACGAGGGCGCCTCAGCGCCCGGCGGCCTCGTGCATTCGCTCTGGAAGGTTGACGTCGACGGGAGCTATGAGGTCTTTCACCCGCGGGGCTTCTCCCGTCCCGGACTATTCATCACGCGCGACGGCGAGGGCGAGGTGATCTGCGGCGCGGACAAGGACTGGTGCCATTTCCTTCCCGCTGGCAACACCCTGCTCGCGGTCGATGGCGGGATTCCCTGCCGCTACCGGTGCCGCCCGGGGCGCAGGTGGCGCTTCTACTTCGCGCACTTCAACGACATGGCGCCTCTTGCCGGCATCGGACTCCAGGCCCTTCGCCTGCATTCCGTAACGGACTCGTCCTACGCGGAGCGCCTCTGCGAATCGATCATCGCCGAATCGCTCACCAGGGAGGAGGGATACCTTGAACAGATCGACGCGCTGTTCATGCAACTGCTGGTAACGTCCCGGAGGATGTCCCCTGGAGCGGGGAGGGAGCGCGGCTCGGCGATGAAGAAGGTGGTGCACTGGATACATGCCGATTTCGACAGGGACGTTCGCGTCGAAACGCTGGTTGCGATGTCGGGGCTCAACCGCACCGACTTCTTCCGCGGCTTCAGGGAGGAAACCGGCATGTCGCCGCGCGCGTACGTCAACGACGTGAGAATGCGCTCGGCGAGGCTGATCCTCGAGAGCTCGAACATGAAAAATGCCGAGATCGCGGCGCTCCTGCGCTTCTGCGACGAGTACCATTTCTCGAAGGCCTTTGCGCGCGCCTGCGGGATGCCGCCGTCGCGGTACCGTGCTACCCGCTCACCACGCGGTTCTTCCCCTGCGACTTCGCGCGGTACATGAGGCCGTCCACGCGGATGAAGATGCTCTCGACCGAATCCTCGGGTATGTATTCCGTGACGCCAAAGCTGCAGGTCACGCGGCCAATCCCGGGAAACTGGTGCTCGGCGATCCTGGCTCGGATGCGGTCTGCAAGTACAGCGGCATGCTCACGCTCCGTCTGGGGCAGGAGCAGGACGAACTCCTCCCCGCCCCATCGCGCGAAGAGGTCCATCTCGCGGATCATCGTGGTCACGAGCATGCTTATCCCCGTGAGCACGGCGTCGCCCGCGTAGTGGCCGAACCGGTCGTTGACGGTTTTGAAATCGTCGAGGTCCAGGAGCACCAGGCTGAAGGGGCCGTGATACCGGAAGGCGAGCATGATCCAGCGCGACAGGTCCTCGTCGAACCTCTTCCGGTTGGCGATGCCGGTGAGCGCGTCGGTGACCGTCATGCGCTCAAGGTCGCGCGTAGCCAGGTACTGGATGCGCATGGAATAGTCCCGGCGAAGCGACGAAAATGCGCCTATCGCCACCGTGATGAACAGGTACAGCGCCACCGCGACGCTCTCCATGCCGGTCAGGTTCGCCGCGTGGGCGGCGAGCAGCGCGACGTAGCTCGCGATGACCAGCGCCGCGGCCGCGGTCGACAGCACCCAGCGGTTCGGGATGAGAAAGATCGCGAGCACCACCAGGATCACGCTGAAGGCCTGCAGGTAGTGGTTCTCGCTCCGGTACAGCCAAAGGATTCCCACGAAATTGAGCGAGTTCAGGACGGTATACGCGCTCATCCACCAGTGCATGCGGGGAAGGTTCTTCTCGTTATTAAGCGCGGACAGCGTAACGAGCGTGACGAGCACGAAGAGGGCGCGCAGCGCAAGCACGGCGTAAAGGGAAGCGCCCCTTTCCAGGGTGAGATAGTCCGGGATGATGAAGGCGAAGTAGAGGAAAGCGCCGGCCGCCAGGAAAATCCTCAGGTACTTTCCCACACGCCCGTATTCATGGACCAGGTAGGCGCGCTCCATCGAGCGCTCCATGAACGAGGCGGTATACGGACTCACCTTTCTTGGAGTGTTTTTTGCTGCGGTCTGCTTGTCCGGCATATGGTCCCCCGGCGCCGAAATTTAGGGAATGCGCAATCGCATCCGTGCGGCACGCTTGTTCATAATGAGCATGGAATCCCCTGGTGGTCAAGGAATATACAGCCGGGGGCCGATTTGCTTAAGCCGCACGCCCCGCGGCCTTCCGGTTCAGCGGTGCTTCCTGAGCTCCCGTTCCATCTCCCGGTTCGCCTCGCGCTTCTTGATGGAGGAGCGCTTGTCGTACTGGGCCTTGCCCTTGGCCAGGCCCAGGAGCACTTTTACCTTCCCGTTCTTGAAGTAGAGCTTGAGGGGGACCATGGTGAACCCGCGCTCCTGGAGCTTGCCGGTGAGGCGCCTGATCTCCTTCGCGTGGAGGAGAAGCTTGCGGTCGCGCACCGGCTCGTGGTTGAACCGGTTTCCCATCTCGTAGATCGAGATGTTCATGCCGGTAAGGTATGCCTCGCCCTTCCAGATGCGGGCGTAGGCCTCGTTGATGCTCACCTTCTTCTGGCGGACGGACTTCACCTCGGTGCCCACGAGCACGATCCCCGCCTCGAAGGTCTCGAGTATCTCGTACTCGAACCGAGCCTTCTTGTTCTGTACAATGTCCTGCAACGTGTCCGCCATTTCATGTCCCCCGCCCGAAGGCGGGAAAGCCTCTCATATCCCGAGTATGCGTCAAACCATTTTCGCTGTCAATTTCTATTGACTTTCGCGCCATTATAAAGTAGGGTGATGGTCAATTCCTGTTGTCCTAAAGTGACCCATAATGCCAGGCGCCAGAATTCTGATCGTTGAAGACGAGAAGCTGATCGCGGGAGAGTTGTCGCGCGTCCTGCAGGGGCTGGATTACACCGTCGCGGGAATCGCGCCAACCGGCGAGGAGGCGCTGCGTCGTCTCACGGCGCTCAGGCCCGATCTCGTCATCATGGACATCGAGCTCCAGGGCGAGCTGGACGGGATCGAGACCGCGGGGCGCATGCGCGCCCGGACGGATGTACCCATCATATTCTCCAGCGTGCACACCGATCTCCCCACCATCAGGCGCGCGATCCACAGCGAGGCCTACGGGTACGTAATCAAGCCCGTGAGCAGGGAGCAGCTCTACACCGCCATCGAGACCGCGCTTCAGCGACACCGCCTGGAGAAACGGCTCGCACAGAGCGAAGCGCGGTATCGCGCCATCGTCGAGGACCAGACCGAGCTCATCTGCCGCTGCCTGCCCGACAGCACCCTCACCTTCGTGAACGGGGCCTTCTGCAGGTTTTTCGGCAAGTCCGCGGACCAGCTCATAGGCCGCAGCTTCACGGGCGACGTCGCTCCCGCCGAGGGGCCCTGCCTGGAGTCGCAGCTCGCCTCCCTTCACGCGGGCAACCCCGTGTGCACGGTAGAGCACCGCGTGAACCTTCCCGGTGGATCGCAGCGCTGGCAGCAGTGGACCTACCGCGCCATCTCGCAGGACCAGGAGAGAATCGTGGAGTACCAGCTTGTGGGGCGCGACATCACCGAGCGAAAGAACGCGGAGCAGAGCCTCCTGTTTAGACTGGACATGGAAGACCTCGTGGCCACCATCTCCTCGCGCTTCGTGGAGGTGAAGCCGGGTGAAATCAAGAAAGAGCTTGGT
Source organism: uncultured Spirochaetota bacterium (assembly GCA_937864375.1). Taxonomy (GTDB): domain Bacteria; phylum Spirochaetota; class UBA4802; order UBA4802; family UBA5368; genus FW300-bin19. The sequence goes on along the minus strand of CALMJO010000619.1, from coordinate 4,838 downwards.
CGCGCGCTCCAGGCGCTGGGAGAAACGTTCGGCGCGGATTCGTGCTATCTGAACCTTCTTGCGCCCGACGGCGGCTCGATCGAGGAGGCGCATGCGTGGCACCGTGAAACCGGGGAGCATGGTTCCGCCGCGGGGCTTCCCCTGGCCCCGTTCAAGTGGACGCTCGGGAAATTCTCGCGCTTCGAAATGATATGCATACACCGCGTGGGGGACCTCCCGGCGGAGGCGGCGGCGGAAAAGGCCTATTATGAGTCCCTGGGCGCAAAGTCCGTGCTCGCGGTCCCGCTCTCCCTGAGGAACGACTTCCTGGGTTTCATGGGATTCAGCACCGTGCGGGAAGAGCGCAAGTGGGGACAGGAGGAGATCAGGCAGCTCAGGATCATGGGGACGATCATCACCGGCATCATCGCGCGCACGCGCGCGGAGGAGGAAAGCGCGCAGCTGCGCGCGCACCGTTTCGTCGACGCCGTTCGACCGACGCAGGGCCAGGGGGCGGGAAATGCCTGAATCAAGGGTCCTGGTGGTCGAGGACGAGATAATCGTCGCGCGGAACATACAGTACATTCTTGAAAACCTCAATTACAAGGTGGCGGGCGTCTGCGCGTCCGGTGAGGATGCGATCGCGAAGGCCGAGCAGCTCAAGCCCACCCTGGTGCTCATGGACATGATACTCGCCGGCCGGATGGACGGGATCGAGGCGGCCGAGCAGATCCAGGCGCGCCTCTCCATCCCGGTTATCTTCGTGACGGCCCTTTCGGACGAGTCCACCCTCCAGCGGGCAAAGCTCACCGCCCCGTACGGCTACCTCCTGAAGCCCTTCAGCGAAAAGGAGCTGCGCATCGCGATCGAGATGGCCGTGTACAAGCACGACATGGAGAACCGGCTTCGCGAAAGCGAACAATGGTTCGCGACCACGCTCAAGAGCATCGGGGACGCCGTGATCGCGACTAACACGGAGAACAGGGTGATCTTCATGAACACGCCCGCCGAGCTCATCACGGGCTGGCGCGCCGACGAGGCGACGGGACGCTCGCTGAACGAGGTGTTCAACATTATCACGCCCAGCATCTCGGCGGACGCGCGCAGGAGGAACGGCTTCTCCATCCCGCGTAACAGCAACGCCCTCTTCACTGCCTCCTTCGAGCTCATGGACCGCGCAGGGGGCAGGAAGGACGTGGAGTTCAACACCGCGCTCATTCGCGACGACAAGGACATCGTCGTGGGGGGGGTGGTCACCATTCGGGACATAAGCGAGCGCACGCGCCAGGAGGCGGAGCTGGTGCGTCACCGCGATCACCTGGAAGAGCTGGTGAACGAGCGCACCGAGGACCTTACGGTCGCGAACGAAAAGCTTAGAATCGCCAAGGAGTCCGCCGAAATCGCCAACCGGGCGAAGAGCGAGTTTCTCGCGAACATGAGCCACGAGTTGCGGACGCCGCTCAACTCGATCATCGGCCTGTCCAAGCTCATGCGCATGCAGACGGATAACGCGGACTTCCAGACATACCTGGACAGCGTGCTCTCGTCGGGCCAGCACCTTCTTCGCATATTCAACGACATCCTGGACCTCTCGAAGATCGAGGCCGGGAAAATGGAATTCGAGCGCAAGCTCCAGAACCTCTACGAGATCGTTTCGGTCTCGACGGAAATGCTCGGCGTGCAGGCGAAGGAAAAGGGGGTCTCGATAAAAAACAAGTGGGGCGTTGCGAAGGACGTGCTCGTGCCGGGGGAGAAGAAGCGTCTGCAGCAGGTGTTCATCAACCTTCTCTCCAACGCGGTGAAGTTTACGCCGCAGGGGGGGAGCATCCATGTGGACGCGAGGATGAAGGATTCCTGGATCGAGGTGGACGTCGCCGACACCGGCATCGGGATACCCGAGGAACACCTCGAGTCCATCTTCGAGAAGTTCACCCAGGTGAACAACGCTATGAGCAGGGAGACCCAGGGAACGGGCCTTGGTCTCACCATCTCGCTGAAGATTGTCCAGGCGCACGGCGGGACCATTCGAGTTGCAAGCAAGGAGGGGCAGGGGGCCGTGTTCACGGTTCGCCTCCCCCTCGCCGGTTAATGGAATTCAACTGGAGGGAAAGAACATGAGCGAAAAGCCGGAAGGAATGACAAAGCAGACGAGGCCGCTGTTTCTGCATAAGCCCAAAGAGCCGGTCCTGATCGTCGAGGATACCAGGGAGACCCAGGTGCTTCTGCAGGGAATATGCAAGAGCATGGGAATCGAGAGCGCCACCGCCGCGAACGGAAGCCTGGGTCTGCAGATGCTCGAATCGAAACAGTACTCCCTCTTCATCGTCGACCTCATGATGCCGGTGATGGACGGACGCACGTTCATTGAAAACCTGAAGCAGATCGAGCCGGAGGCGGTGATCCTCGTGGAAACGGCGCTGGACACGCCGGCGACCATCATCGAGATCATGAAGATGGGCGTGTTCGATTACATCATCAAGCCCATCGACCCCGAGATTTTCCAGCAGACGCTCATGAAGGCATCTGAATACAGGTACCTCCGCGACCTGGAGCGCCAGCAGTCGCTCAATACGGGCAAGAAGCTGCAGAGCCAGATCGAATGGCTCAACTACAAGGAGAGCCGCAGGGTCTCGGCGAAGGATTACGCGGAAACAAAGTCCGTGTACAACCTGAAGACCTCCCTTTCGCAGGGCGCCGGGTTCGGTACGCTCGTGACGATCATCGACGTGATCAAGGAGACGAAGGTCCACGAGGGCGACAACTACGTGGTCACCAAGGACCTCGTCGACGTGCTCCTCGAGAACAACGAGTACTGCCGCCTCCAGCTCGACGGCCTGCAGGCGGTGACGCAGATCATGGAGAGCAGCTTTCCGCTCGAGCGCACCTCCAGCGCGGCCCTGCTCGAGGCGCTGCCGGGCATGTTGAAAGAGGTCATTCCCTACATGAGCAGGAAGGGCCTTTCGGTGACCTTTCCCGAGCTGAAGGCGCAGTATCAGCTCATGGTGAACTTCGAAAAAATCAGGATCATGATCGAGGAGCTTTTAATCAACGCCTACAAGTACGCGAAGAGGGATACCAGCATCAACATCTTCGCCCACGTGAGCGAGGGATACTTCTGGCTTTCCATCAAGAACGACGTCCCGGAGGAGCCCTACGGCGGCATCCCCGCGGAGTACGAAAAGCTGGTCGTGGAACCGTTCTTCCGGCTGCTCCCGCCCGACGAGTCCGCGGCGAAGATCGAAAAGTTCGGCTTTGGCCTGGGGCTTGCCGTCGTGGACAACGTGGTGCGCAAGCACAACGGCGTGTTCATCATCCACGATGCGCACGACCATACCGGAAAAGACGTCCAGGTCTGCGTGATGGCGGAGGTGCTACTTCCTGTGGTGATCGACTAAGCAAGCCCGGGGGCGGCCGGGAGAGCATCCATCCGCCCCTGGTTTAATCGGACCCATCTGATACTGCTTTGCCGTTGTTCTCACAGGTCCCGCTTGGGGCTGACGATAGATGGATGGTTGTAGCCCAATTTTCAGGAAAAGTCAGTCGTACTAAACATTCTTTCCGACAAACCGGTGAACTTTAGACCGGTCACGTCAATACCCCGCTCAGATCTCAATTAATGTTACAAACATGTTAAATTAATACCTATTTACCTGTTAACACAATTAATACTATTACATAAATCAGTAATGCTTATTTAATGAGTTGTGCTTCATCCATACTAATTCTAACTATACAGCTAGGATAGCATACGTGGTTAATAAACGTCAGCGCATCAGGGGCATTGGCGGCCTGTATGCTTTTCCTGTCCCTGGGATGAGGCCGGTACCATGGTCAATTGACTGCATAAATTGATCGAATAAATCTATTCCTGGAGGAGTGGCATGTTTGAATGGTCTAAATCGAATGATGTTCTGGCGACTGTCAACCGGGGCAACCCGGCCGAGTCGGGGCTTTGCACGCTGTGCAGGGCGGATTGCAAAGGGAAATGCGAGACATGGCTTTCGTGCATGAAAGGGAGGAAGCTGCTTTACCCGCGTGATTTTGGCGCGATAACTGCCGGCAGTGCGAATACCACGCATGTAGGAGTAAACTATAACGCGCTCAGGATCAACGGCTACCATTATGGCGCGAACGGCCTGGCCAAGGGGCTCTCGAACGAAGCCGATGACTGTGTATTCCCGAACGTGAAGCTTGAAGGCGAATTCGGCACCGGCGTTAAAACCAGGTACCGCGTCCCAATAATGACCGGCGCGCTCGGTTCGACCTTCATCGCCGCCAAGTACTGGGAATCATTCGCGGTGGGCGCGGCGCTCGTGGGCTACCCGATAGTTATCGGTGAAAACGTCGTGGGCGTGGACAAGAAATCCATCCTTAAAGACGGGAAGATCGAAAGCGCCCCGGAGCTCGATCGCAGGATCGACGTGTACCTCCGCTACTTTGACGGTTACGGCGCAATCATAGTACAGATGAACGTAGAGGACACCCGCAACGGCGTGGCCGAATACATCATCGGGAAGTACGGCGACAAAGTCGTGCTTGAGCTCAAGTGGGGGCAGGGCGCGAAGAACATAGGCGGCGAGATACAGGTTGCCGACCTGGAATACGCGCTCTTCCTCAAGAACCGCGGTTATATCGTCGACCCCGATCCCATGAAGCCCGAGGTGCAGGAAGCGTTCAAGAACGGCGCCATCAAGTCCTTCGCGCGCCACAGCCGGCTCGGCTACACCAACCTCGACACCGCCGAGGAGGTGAGCAAGGACTTCATGAAGGCCATCAAGTACCTGCGGGGCCTGGGCTTCAAGCGCATCACGCTGAAGACGGGTTCGTACGGCATGGAAGCGCTCGCGCAGTCCATAAAG
>CALMJO010000618.1 GCA_937864375.1 uncultured Spirochaetota bacterium | reverse complement strand
TAATACAATAATACAATATGTTAACATACATAAATAACATCACAGTCTTGGAGGTGCGCCATGGCGGACAGGATTGCCGTGATTGACGGGTGCAGGACACCCTTTCAGCGGTCGGGGACCGGATTCAGCGATTTGATGGCGTGGGACGTGGGCAGGTTCGCCATCCAGGGCGTGCTCGCCAAGAGCGGCGTCCCCGCGAAGGAGATCAACCATGTAATAATGGGCATAGTCATGACCGACGTCGCGACCACGAACGTCGCGCGCGAGGCGATGCTCGGCGCGGGGCTCTCCGACACCATCCCCGCGCACACCTGCACGGTGGCGTGCATTTCGGCGAACATGGCGATCACCAACGGGGCCGCGATGATCGCCACCGGCAACGCCGACACGGTGATCGCGGGCGGGATCGAGAGCCTGTCCGACGTGATTATCAAGGTATCGAAGCCCTACCGGAAGTTCATCCTGGATCTGACCATGTATAAAAAGCCCAGGGGCCTGGGCGGGAAGCTCAAGCTCCTGAAGGGCATGAAGCTCCTCGATTTCGTCACGCCCGAGCGGCCCAAGGTGGGTGAATACTCGACGGGCCTCACGATGGGCGCGACCGCCGAGCGGCTCGCCAAGAAGATGGGGATTTCCCGCGCCGAGCAGGACGAGTACGCGGCCCGCTCGCACCAGCGCGCCGTCGACGCGGCGAAAAGCGGCAGGGCGCGCAAGGAGATCGTCCCCGTAGTGCCGCCGGGTTCCGGCAAGGCCGTTATTACCGACAACGGGCCGCGCGCCGACGCGACCGCGGAGAAGCTCGGGAAGCTCAAACCGGTGTTCGACAGGACAAACGGCTCGGTGACGGCGGGCAATTCGTCATTTCTCACGGACGGCGCGTCCGCGGTGGTCCTCATGCGCGAGAGCAAGGCGAAGGCCCTGGGGCTCAAGCCCCTGGCCTACATCAAGAGCTACGCCTATACGTCGGGCGACCTGTGGGACGAGCTCCTCCTGGGTCCGGCCTTCTCCATTCCCAAGGCGCTCGACACGGCCGGCGTCTCGTTCAAGGACGTGGGCGTGTTCGAGATCCACGAGGCGTTCGCCTCCCAGATGCTGGGCGTGATCCGCTGCCTCGAGTCGGACTCCTTCGCGAAGGAACGCCTTGGCAAGAGCGGCAGGGTGGGCGAGACCGACATGGCGAAGATGAACATCTTTGGCGGCTCGCTGTCGCTGGGTCATCCTTTTGGCGCGACGGGGGGGCGGCTCGTCACCACGTGCTGCAACAGGCTCAGGGACGAGGGCGCGCAGTTCGGGCTCATAGCCGGGTGCGGCGCGGGCGCCATCGGGGGCGCCATACTTCTGGAGAACGCGGGCTGAAGGAGGAAGGCGCGATGAAACACATTGCATTCGAGATTACCCCGGAACAGGTTGCGGTCATCACGATCGACTGCCAGGGGACGAAGGTCAACAAGGTGTCGAGCGAGCTCCTCGCGGAGATCGACTCGATGCTCACCGAGATCGAGGCGAACAAGGCGCTCAAGGGCGTCGTCGTGATGAGCGGCAAGGAGGACAACTTCGTGGTGGGCGCCGACATCGACGAGGTGAAGGCCGCATCGACCAGTGAAGCAGCCCAAGCCTATCTCGCGAAGGGGCACGCGGTGCTTAACAGGCTTGCCGCCCTTCGCATGCCCAAGGTTGCCGCGATACACGGGAACTGCCTGGGAGGAGGGCTGGAGCTCGCGCTCATAGCGGATTACCGCATCGCCTCGGATTCCACGCAGACGCAGATGGGACTGCCCGAGGTGCAGATAGGGCTCCTGCCCGCGGCCGGCGGCACGCACCGGCTGCCCAGGCTCATAGGGCTTCGTGCCGCGATGCCGCTCATGCTCACGGGCAAAAGCGTCAGGGTGAAAAAGGCGAAGAGGATGGGACTGATCGACAAGATCGTGATCCCGTACGGGATGCGCGAGGTCGCGGTCAGGACCGCGCTCGATCTTGCAAAGAAAAAGTTCAAACGGAAAAGGAAGCGCTCGTTCGTGGACGCGTTCCTCGAGTCTCCCTTCGGGAGGGGCATCGTCTTCAACCAGGCGACGAAGATGGTCATGAAACAGACGCACGGCCTGTACCCCGCGCCGCTTTCAATTATAGAATCGGTGCGCCGCGGTTACAAGGTGGGTGTGCTGAAGGGCATGGCCGAGGACGTGAAGCGCTTTGGCGAGCTCGCGGTGAGCCCGCAGGCGAAATCGCTCATGACCCTCTTTTTCAGCATGACCGACATGAAAAAGAATCCCTCGCAGGAAAAACCGCACCCGGTAGGGAAGCTTGCGGTGCTCGGTGCGGGACTCATGGGGCAGGGAATCGCCGCCGTCTCGCTGGGGCTTTCCGACACCATTTTACTGAAAGACGTGAGCGTCGACGCGGCCGCCGCGGGCATAAAGCAGGTCCACAAAGGGATACAGAAGCGCGTGCAGTCGGGCGCCCTCAGGTCGTTCGACGGCGAGGCACTGTACGGGAAGCTGGTTCCCTGCGACGACTACTCGATGTTCAAAAACTCGGACATGGTCATCGAGGCGGTATTCGAGGACCTCGCACTCAAGCAGCGCGTGCTGGCCGATGTGGAGGCGGCGACCGGGGACTCCTGCGTCTTCGCCTCGAACACTTCGGCGCTGCCCATAGGCGCGATCGCGGCGAACGCGGCGCGGCCGCAGAACGTGATCGGCATGCACTACTTCTCTCCCGTCCCGCAGATGCCGCTCCTGGAGATCATCACCACGCCTAAAACGGCGGAGTGGGTGGTGTCTACGGCGCGCAGCTACGGAACGAAGCAGGGCAAGACCTGCATCGTGGTGAAGGACGGGCCCGGCTTCTACACGACGCGCATCCTGGCTCCGCTCCTGAACGAGGCGGTGGTGCTCATGGAAGAGGGCGCGGACATGCACGATATCGACCGTGCGATGCACCTCTTTGGCTATCCCGTGGGCCCGGTCACGCTTATAGACGAGGTGGGGATCGATGTGGGCGCGCACGTTTCAAAGGGGCTGGGCGAGGCCTTCTCCTCCCGCGGCATGACGCCATCCAGGGCGCTCCCCACGCTCGAGGAAAAGGGCTACAAGGGCAAGAAGAACAAGAAGGGCTTTTACCGGTACGATGTTCCCAAGAAAAAGGGCGTTCGCCAGTCGGACCCCGACATCTACCGCATTTTAGGGAACGCTCCCCGGAAGAAATTCGACCAGGCGGAGATCCAGCACCGCGTGAGCCTCATGATGGTGAACGAGGCGGCGCTGTGTCTCCAGGAGGGCATCATCGCGTCGCCGCGCGACGGCGACGTGGGCGCCATACTGGGACTGGGGTTTCCGCCCTTCCGCGGCGGCCCGTTCCGCTACGTGGACAGCACGGGCGCCGGGGAGATCGTGAAGATCATGAGGTCGTTCCAGGAGAAGCTCGGGGCGCGCTTCACCCCCGCGAAGATTCTGGAGGACATGGCGTCGCAGAATAAAAAATTCCTCCCGTGACCTCAGGTGCGCAGGAGCCGCTTCTCCCTGGGCATTGAAAGCCTGAAGGTGAGGCGCTCCTCGCCGCCCCAGTGCGTGCTTATCATCCCCCCATGGAGCATGAGCACGCGCTGGGCGTTCGCCAGCTCGAAGTTCATCTTGTGCTCCTGGGCCGAAAAGAACGGGTTAAAGAGAAAAGGCACGTCCTCCCGCGGGAGCTTCGTGCTGATGTCGACCGCGAACACGATCTCGAAGGGATTCACGTGAAGGTGTATGGTGACGGGCTCGGTCCCGGATGAAAGCGTGATGGCCTGGCGCACCAAGTTTCTGAACGCCGCCTTGAGCCGTGCAGGATCGATGAAGACCAGGCACTCGGCCGGTTCCACCTGCGGCGCTTCGACCTTCACCCCCGTGCGCGTCCCAATGCGTTTTGCGAAGATGAGCGAGTCGGCCACCACGCGCATCACGTTTTCCCTGCTGAAGCGCACTCCCGAGTTGTCGGTGTATTTTTCCACCTCGCTCACCAGGGCGAGCAGCCGCTCCGCGTCCTCCCTGATGTAGGCGATGAATTTCCGGTACTCCTGGGCGCTTCCTTTTCCCTCGTCCATCTTCTTGACGAGCAGGTTCGCGTAGCCGCCAATGGAGGCGATGGGATTGCGCACCTCGTGGGCCACGCTTTCCGCGATCTGGCGCAGGTTTTCCATCTGGACGATGTAGTTTTTCCTGACCTGGGCCATGAGCTGCTTTTCCTTGACATGCAGGCGCCAGAGGCGGGTGATGTCGCGCAGGAGAACGTACAGGTGCGTGGCGCGGGCCGGCGGGGGATAGGTGTGAGAAAAGACCGACACCAGCAGCCGGGCCTCGCGGTTCCTGCGGCGGTACGCTATCTCCCGGTTGCTGAAGCTTTCACCCGAGAGGATGGCGCCCCCGAGGAGTGTACAGAAGGGCTTGTTGGCGTCGGCAAGGAGCGTGTCGATGCAGGTGCGGGAGGCGGGGTTGAGGCGGTGGCCGATGATTTTCTCGGCGGCACGGTTCTTGAGTATCACGGCGCGCCGCTCGTCGAGCACCAGCACGCCCTCTTCCATCCGGTTTATCAACGCCGTTATGTGTTCGGGAAAACGCATATTCCGCCGCGCATGCACGCCACAGGATACCGCCCGCGCGAGCAATTTGCAAAATATTTTCAGGCGAGCCGGACAATTTTCTTATTGACGAACCGCGGCGCGCGCTGATCATCCCTGTTAATCAAACACACGCGGAAACTTTCCTGAGGTTTTTCAATGGCACGGGTATTGTCGGGCATACAGCCTTCGGGCACGCTTCACATAGGCAACTATTTCGCAATGATGAAGCGCATGATCGGGTTTCAGAGGGAGCACGAGCTCTTCTGCTTCATCGTGAACTACCACGCGCTCACCTCGATGACGGACGCCGCTTTGCTCCGTAAAAATACGCTCGACGCCGCGCTCGATTTCCTGGCGCTGGGACTGGACCCGGAGCGCGCCCATTTCTGGGTCCAGTCGGACATCCCGGAGGTGACGGAGCTCACCTGGATACTCGCGTGCCACACCTCGCAGGGGCTCCTCGAGCGGAGCCACAGCTACAAGGACAAGATCGCCCACGGCATCACGCCCAACACGGGCCTCTTCACCTACCCCGTGCTCATGGCCGCCGACATCCTCCTCTACCAGGCGAACGTGATCCCGGTGGGCAGGGACCAGAAGCAGCACGTGGAGATCACGCGCGACATCGCCGTCCGGTTCAACAATACTTTTGGAGAGACCTTCGTGGTTCCCGAGCCGCTCATCGAGGACGAGATCGCCCTCATTCCCGGCACCGACGGACAGAAGATGTCCAAGAGTTACGGGAACACCATAAACATCTTCGAGGACGAGAAGACGCTCAAGAAGAAAGTCATGAGCATCGTGACCGACTCGACCCCGGTCGAGGCCCCCAAGGACCCGGAGAAATGCAACGTGTTCGCGCTTTACCGGCTCTTCGCGGACGCCGCGCACACCGAGGCGATGCGCGCGCGTTACCTGGCGGGGGGCATGGGGTACGGCGAGGCCAAGAAGGAGCTCCTGGGGCTCATCTGGGAATATTTTGCCCCCTACCGCGAGAAGCGTGCCCGCCTCGCGAATGACCCCGGTGAGGTGCTCGCCATTCTGGAAAAGGGCGCCCGGAAGACCAGGGAGGTCGCGTTTCCCACCATTGAGGACGTCAGGCGGAAGGTGGGGATTTCGTACAACGCGAAGTGATACCGCGGCGCGCCGGTCAGGCGGCGCGCGTCACCTGCCCGTGCCCACCCGGCCTTCCTTCACCGCCTTGACGATGCGCTTGAACGAATCCATGATCGAGCCCGTGGCGAGCAGTGAGAACGCCAGCATTGCGGCTGCGGGGATGGCGAGCGCCAGGGCCCACGCCCACAACGGGACATGCGATCCCATGCGTGAAAACTCCCACGCGATCCCGGCCGTCGCGAAAAGCGTCATGAGCGTCGCCGCGACGTTGCCGCCAATCATCCTGCGCTTCACGGTCATGCGGCGAAACCGCGTGCGATCGAAGAAGAACAGCAGGTAAAAGCCCAGCGCCACCACGAGAATCCCGGCACCTGCGCCTATGAACCCCAGCGGAAGCGCGGGCCCATGCCCCGCCGCATGACCCGTCAGGAGAGACGCCTGGTCCGGGTGCTCGCCGAGCCAGCTCACCGTCCCGTTTTCCAGGTCGTAGATCGCCCCCACGATCTTGAGCTTCTTTCCCTTGACGCGCTCCGACACCGCGTGGCTGCGGGTGAGCACGTCCTGGATGGACTGCCACACGTTCTGCTCGATCGCCGCGTTGAGGAGCTCGTTCGAAAAGGCTTCGCCCAGGCGCGCCTTGGCCCTTGCCGCCGCGGGCACGATGTTGTCGACGAGCTGCGGGATGCTTCCGTGCACCTCCTCGCCCTTGAGCACCGCGGTCACGGCGCCGCACCTGCTGTGTCCGAGCACGACAAGAAGAGGCGTCCCCAGGTGGTCCGTCCCGTATTCGACCGATCCGATCTCGTCGGTGTCGCACACGTTGCCGGCGACCCTGACCACGAAGAGCTCGCCTATGCCCGCGTCGAATACATGCTCGAGCGGCACGCGCGAGTCGGAGCAGCCCACGACGGTGACGAAGGGGCGCTGCCCCTTCTGCGCCACCTCGACGCGACGCGCGGGTCCCTGTTCGGGATTCTTGCGCTTGTCGCGCTGAAAGCGCGTGTTGCCGTCCCTGAGCCTCTGGAGCGCCTCGTCGGGGGACATCATGGGCGTGTCGGCGCCGGCGGCATGGGCCGGTTCGCGCGCGGGCCATGTGAGCACGCACAGCGATACCAGGCATACTATAAGGACATTCGGCTTCATCTTTGGCCTCCTTGGAGCGGGCTTTGCGCGTCATGTTCGGGAGACTGGCGGGAGGCGAGCGACCTCCCGAGTAAAGTATATACCGGGCGATGAAAAAAACAAATTAATTTCCGGGCCCATCCGGCCGCCGCCGGGGCCCGGCACAAGTTCTGTCGCCTAACGGTAATCCGCGCTACGCCCCGCTCCGTATGATCTTCTTGATCTCCTCGAAGCGCGACTCGGTGAGGTCGTAGCGGCTGAAGGGGATGAGGCTCAGGGCCAGCGCGGCCGACGGGAGAATGCAGAAGGCGATACGGATACCCATCACCGCGCTCTCCGGCTGGACCTCGCCCCCCTGGAAGCCCGAGATCGAAAGCGCGAGCCCCATGATGCCGGGCCCCACGGAATAGGCCATCTTCTGTCCGGAGGCCCAGGCCCCCGCGAATATGCCCTCGCGCCTGAGCCCCGATTTCATCTCGTCGTACTCGATGGTGTCCGGGAGCATGGAGAAGGGGAAGAGCTGGAAGCTCGAGAAGCCGATCCCCAGCAGCACGATCTGGACGTAGAAGAGTGCCAGGTCAGCCGGTCCCGTGAAAAACGTGGAGGCGAGCATGACCGCGAGGATGCAGATGCCGATCCGGTAGGCCCGGATCTTCCCCAGCTTCACGCCCAGCTTCACCCACACGGGGATGAAGACGATCGCGGTGCCAAAGAGGATGGGGAAGATGACGCCCATCGCCGTTTCGGGCATGAGCATGACATGCTTGATGAAATAGATCATCCCCGCCATGAGCACGCCAATGCCTATGGACTGAAGGGCGTAGCTCGCGATGAGCATGAGGAAGGGGTAGTTCTGCAGGGCGACTCGTACCTGCTCGCGCACTGGCGGCATCTTTTCGCCCGCGGGCAGCGACCTGGCCTTCGCGGTCCCCCAGAAGCAGGCCAGCGTGATGAGCGCGATCACCGCGCCAAAGACTGCTCCCATGAATGCGAAACCCCGCGCCCCACCGCCCCCGGCCTCTACGAGGGGCATGGCAGCCCCGCCGGCGAGCAGCACGCCTATCGAGGAGTTGATCATGCGGAACGAGGTGATCGACATGCGCTCGTTGTAGTCGTCGGACATCTCCGCGACCATGCTCGAGTAGGGCACGTTGATGAGCGCGAAGACCGTGCAGCCGAGCGCGAACATGAGCCCGGTGTGCAGGGCCCTGGCGGCTCCAGACTCGTATCCGGGCGCGAGGAACATGAGGAAGAACATGAGCCCAAAGGGCAGGGCGCCGAAGAGGAGGAAGGGGCGCCGGCGTCCCCAGCGTGAATGCGTCACGTCCGAAATGCCGCCCATGACGGGGTCAATGATGACGTCCCAGAGCTTGGGAAAGAACAGGACCACCCCGGCCACGGCGGGTTCGATGTGCAAAGTGTTCGTCAGGAAGAAGAGCAGGAAAAAGCCCGATGCGACTATGAAAATGTTGCTCGCGATGTCCCCTATGCCGTAACCAAACTTGGTGCCAAAGGAGACGCGCGCGGATCCGCCGGTCTTGCGATCTGCCTGGGAGGTGCTCATTTTTGTTCCTCGCCTGCGTGCTGGATGGGCGGTGACGCCGCACGAAAGGAGCGTCCCGCCTCCTGGAGCATCGCACATCGCGGAGAGAATGTCAATGAATGAAAAGGAATAGTCCGGGACTCAGATGCTGCGCTCGAGGATCTCGTCCGCGAGCTTCCCGGGAGAAGACCCGCGCTTCGAGGATTCGGCTTCCAGGAATGCGTTGAATGACAGCGCCGCGGCGTGTGTCAGGTAGTCCCAGGCGGCGACCCTCGCGCCGTTCTTTTCCAATACGCGCAGCCACCTGAACGTGCCGCATCGGCGGCACTGGTAGAGCAGGCCAAGCCCCGACTCCGCGACAAGGTTCATCTGCGCCCGCGCGTCGCCCGGATCCATGCCAAGGCACAGGTCGCAGCCGAAGGTCATCTTCGACGCGATGTAGTCCCTGGCCATCGCATGGGCGATCGCGTCCCCGGTCATGCCGGACGCGGCGGCCTCCTTCCCGAGCCATTCAGGGAAGCAGGACCTGATGTTGTCGGGCGCGCTCTGTGCCGCCGTCGCGTCGCCGCGGGAGTCGACATTGACAAGGATGAGGCCGTCGCACGCGCCGCACCTGACGAGCACGATGCCCGCGTCCCGGTTGATCGCCTCTATGTCCTTCCCCTGGGGCATGGGGCGCGGCCAGTTCTCTCCGGGGACGACGTCGCCGCAGGCGCATGGTGCGAACGATGCCATCTATTTTTCCTCTTTCTCGATGACCATGAACTTGTGCGTGCCCCCGCGCGCGATGAGGAAAAGGAGCTTCGTCTTATCCTTCTGCGCGGCGACGGCGTCAACGTAGGATTTCACGGTATCGATGGGCGCGCGCTCGATCTCCTTGATCACGTCGCCCGCGACTATCCCCGCCCGGTCGGCGGCGGAGCCCCGTTTCACCTGGGTGACGATCACCCCGCGCTTGTCGGTCGATCGGAACCTGTAGGCGAGCTCCTCGTCGATGTCCCTCACCGTGATGCCCACCGAGTCGCCGTCGTCCTGGACGTCGTTTTCGGCGACGGGTGCCTTGTCGGGAAGCGTGCCCACGGCCAGCGCAAGCTCGATGTCCTTCGCGTTCCTGAACACGGAGAGCTTCACTTTCGTGCCGGGTTTCTTGGCGGCGACAAGCTTGCGAAGGTGATTGATGTCTCGGACCTTCACCCCGTCCACGGAGGTGACGATGTCACCCTTGACGAGGCCGCTTCCCTCGGCGGGTGCGCCCTTCATGATGTCGGACACGAGCGCCCCCCCGTCGCCCTTGTACTTGAAGGAATCGGCGATGTCTTTCGTCACGTCCTGGATGTAGACGCCCAGCCATCCGCGCACCACTTTTCCCTGGGTGATGAGCTCGTTCAGTATCTCCCTGATCATGGCGGTGGGTATCGCGAACCCGATCCCCATGTAGCCGCCGGTCTTCGAAAAGATGGCGGTGTTGATGCCCACCAGGTTGCCGTCGATGTTGATGAGCGCGCCGCCCGAGTTCCCGGGGTTGATGGCGGCGTCCGTCTGGATGAAGTTTTCGTAGTCGGCAAGCCCCACGCTCTGGCGTCCCGTCGCGCTGACGATGCCCATGGTGACGGTGTGCGTGAAGCCAAAGGGATTGCCTATGGCGATGACCACCTCGCCCACCTCGAGCTTTTCGGAGTCGCCCATCTGGATCACGGGCAGGTCGGCGGGAACGGCGCCGTTTATTTTAATAATGGCGATGTCCGTGGCCTGTCTCTTATAC
>CALMJO010000617.1 GCA_937864375.1 uncultured Spirochaetota bacterium | reverse complement strand
TCTCGCGCGTGGGACTCGCCGGCGCGGAGAAAAAGCTCCCCTCGGAGCTCTCGGGCGGGATGCAGAAGCGGGTGGGGCTCGCGCGCGCGATGTGCCTGAGCCCCGACGTGATCCTGTACGACGACCCCACCGCGGGCCTGGACCCCATACTGTCGGACTCTATCGCGGACCTCATCCTCGAAATCACCGCGTCCTACCGCACCACGTCGATCGCGGTCACGCACGACCTGGCCGTCGCGCGCAAGATCGCCCGCTCCGTCGCGCTCATGTACGGCGGGAAGATCGCCTACGCCGCGCCCACGGCAGAGTTCTTCGCGGAATCGAACGAATACGCACGCCAGTTCATAGCCGGGGAGATCGAGGGCCCGATTGACATTTTCTAGAACCGTGCTAGACTGTTGGCATGAAGGACGGGGCCGGGAAGGAACGGAGAAAGAGCGCGCGCGTCCGCGTGGAAGGGGACTACATCTGCTACCCCTCGGACATGAACAGGAGGTATTCCTGCACGCTCAAGAACATCAGTGCGACGGGGGCCTGCATCACGACGCCCAGGGTCCTCGCCGGCGAGGACGTGGTGTTCCTGCACGTGCAGGGCAGGGAGCGTGACCTATTAAAATCCCGCGTCGTCTGGCGCATGGACGCCGACTACGGGCTCCTCTTTTTCCTTGAGTCGGCGAGCGACTTTGAGGCCATAAGCTTCATCATGAACAACTACCGCGCCCGCGGGCAGCAGTGAAAATGCTTTGTCGAGGCCGCCGCCGTCGAATTATTAATTGACACCGCACGAGCCGCATAATTATTATGGTGTCCGAGCAGAGGGCAGTGCAGTTCCACAGGGCGGTCCCGGTCACACCCGCGATTCTTTCCCAGGTACATGCGTTCCCCTGATTGCCTAATCTACATTAGTAAGGAGTAAGCATCATGCCTAAAGGTGTTACCAAGTGGTTCAACGAGAAAAAGGGCTTTGGATTCATCTCGAGCGAAGAAGGCGGCGACGTGTTCGTCCACTACTCGGGTATCAAGAAGGACGGGTTCAAGACCCTTGTAGAGGGCGAGCGGGTGGAGTTCGAAATCGAGAACGGGGACAAGGGACCCCGCGCGGTCGGGGTGAGGTCGGCGACGTAATATGCGAAAATACTGAAAGTTCAAAGGGCCGTCCCGTTGGGGCGGCCTTTTTGGTGGGGGGGCACCGTTCATCGTCCGGGAAATTCCTGACGCACTGCCGCTGGTTGGTTTCAAAGCTCTCTACAGGAATAAGGTTTTCCGACCATAGAGGCTTGTCTGCTGGAAGAAATAAGCTGGCACCCCCTCTTTCTCTTTTACCTTACCATCCACCCGCCCGATGAGCGAATCATGCGAGTTCCGTAGCCATCCTGTACCTGCGCAATCCTACCTCCCCTCCATCATCAACGCCACGTCGCCCTCCGGGGTCCCGATGGTCTTCACGGCATAGCGCTCGACGATCGCGCCGAGGATGCGCGGCGAGAGGAAGGCCGGCAGGGTGGGGCCCAGCCGGATGTTCCTGATGCCCAGGTGCAGGAGTGCGAGAAGGACCAGCACCGCCTTCTGGTCGTACCACGCGATGTCGAACGAGAGCGGGAGGCCGTTGATGTCCCAGAGGCCGGTCATCTCCCTGAGCCTCGCGGCGAAGGCGATCAGGGAATAGCAGTCGTTGCACTGCCCTGCTTCGAGAACGCGGGGAATGCCCTCGATCTCTCCCAGGTCGAGTTTGTAGAAGCGGTACTTCGCGCACCCGGCCGTGAGGATCACGGCGTCGCCCGGGAGCGCGAGCGCGACTTTCCGGTAATAGTCCCTCTCTGCGTCGCGCCCGTCGCACCCCGCGATCACGATGAAGCGGCGGATCGAGCCCCGTTTCACGAGGTCCAGCATCTTCTCCGCGACGGCCGCAAGCCTGAGGTGGTTGAAGCCTCCCGTCCGCGTCCCCGACTCGAGAGGCACGGGGGGCGGGCATGCGCGCGCCCGGGCGATGAGTGCGCCGTAGTCGGTACCCCCGCCGCTCAACTGTCCCGTGATATGGGGAATCCCGGGATAGCCCGCAACGCCGGTCGTGTATATCCTGTCGCGGTAGGCGCCGGCGACAGGGACGATGCAGTTCGAGGTCACGAGGATGGGGCCGTTGAACGAGGCGAACTCGCTTTCCTGCCGCCACCAGGCGTTTCCATAGTTCCCGGCCATGTGCGGAAAATTCCTGAACGCCGGGTAATACTGCGCGGCGATCATCTCGCCGTGGGTGTAGACGTCGATTCCCGCGCCCGTGCTCTGTTCGAGGAGCTCCCTCATGGCCCGGAGATCGTGGCCGGTCACGAGGATTCCCGGGCGTCCCCGTGTTCCAATGTCCAGGTCCGTGACCTCGGGGAGCCCCAGGCTCTCGCGGTGGGCGCGGTCCAGGAGCTCCATGGCTTCGATGGCGGCTTTCCCCGTTCCGAGCGCAAGGTCGAAGAGCCTGCCCACGTCCTCCTCCCGGGAGATCGCCGCAAGGGCGCGCACCACGAAGCGCGCAAGCGCCGGGTCGTAGAATCCCAGGGAAGCCGCGTGGTGCGCGTACGCACCGATCCCCTTGAGCCCGTAGGTCACGGTCTCCCTGAGCGAGCGGACGTCCTCGTCGCGGGTCAGGAGCACGCCCACCGTGTACGACTTGGCTAGTATCAGCTTTTCTTCCCGCGCATCCCATGACGCCATGTCCGGGAGGGGATCGGGGAGGGTTCCGGCCGGGAGGGCGGCGCGCAGCCCGCGCGTGACCGCGAGTGCCTCGCCGATGCGGCTGATGAAGCGGTGGGGATCGAAGTTCGTGTTCGTCACGGTCATGTACAGCGAGGCAAAGAGGAAATCACCCAGGTCTTTGCCAATAAAACCGCCGCGTTCGACGCGCGTTTCCTCGAGGATCGCGATTCCCTTGAGGGTGTATACGAGCAGGTCCTGGAGGTTCGCGGTTTCCTCGGACTTGCCGCACGCGCCCCCGGCCGTGCAGCCCTTGCCGTAGCGTGTCTCCTGGCATTGAAAGCAGAACATGTTCATTGCGTGG